>JAGCVR010000002.1 GCA_017962285.1 Muribaculaceae bacterium
ATGAAAGTAGCACAATTTCTTCCATATTTTCCACCACATAAGTGAGGATTAGAAACCGTTGCAGTTACCTCGTTAGTTTGGGAATTATATGTTACTGTGAGGATGGAGTGCTTGGGCACCGTTATCTGATAGTTGCTGGCGGGATATGTCGCAGTATTGTTGAAATTGGTATAAACCTTGAATTCCACATTCTGCGTAGAGGTGGCCTCGGGCGATGTCCATGTGTAAGTGCTGCCACTGCTGAGGGTCATCTCGGTGGTGAGATTGCTTGCGTCCCAAGCGGCAGAGCCACCGAAGAGGTCTGTGCTGCTACCCACCACAGAGAACACGTCGGGTCCGCTTGTGGTGTGCGAGACAGCGTGGGTGCTCGAATTATAAGTTATGCTCAGGGTGTGACCTTTGGGCAATATCAGTGAATAGTCGTCACTTGGCCATGAGTAGGTCCATGCATGGTCTTGGCAAACCTTGAATTTCACTTCTGCAGAAGCGGAAAGAGTGGTTGCCTTAGTCCATGTATAGGTGCCGTTGCCATTGTCGGTCATGTCGTTGGCAGTATTGGTGGCATCCCATGTGGAGGAGCCGAAGAGCGTGGTATTGTCTCCTGCAACGGTATAGGTGTGAGGAGGCTCGCTGGTCGAGGCCGTCACGGTACCGGTCGTAGGATTAACGGTAACTGTGAGGAGATGCCCTGCCGGCACCTGAATTGAATAGTTGGAGGAAGGCCATGATTTCTTATAGGAATAGTTGGTCAGTACCTTAAATTCCACAGTGGATGTGCTGCTTGCCACAACAGATGAAGTCCATGTATAAGTGCCATCGCCGTTCGAAGTCATGAGTGTGGCACTGTTGGAAGGATCCCAGCTTGCGCCAAAGAGTTCGGTGCTGCTACCGGAGATATTATAGACCTCTGGGGTGGTGGCAATAACACTGTCGTCGCTTGAATCGTAAGTCACAGTGAGTGTGTTGCCGGAAAGAACGGTACCCACAATGTTGTCTGATGGCCAGGCAGTGCTATATGAACCATTTTTAACCACCTTGAATTCATAATCGGTATTCGATGCCACTATCGATGAGGTCCATGTATAGGTGTCGTCGCCGTTGTCAGTCATCTCGGCGGATTTCGAGGTTACGTCCCATTCATTGCCGAAGAGAGACGATGGTGAACCTATAATGGCATAGTAATCAACTATGGGTGTGGGTGAATTCTCGGTTACCGTAACTGCATCTGTATTGCGGTTGAAAGTTACCGTGATGGAATTCCCTGCCTGTATAGTTCCACTATAGTTGGAAGACGGCCAAGCATAACTCCAATTGGCTCCACTGACCACCTTAAACTGATAAGACTCGGTTGAACTTACGGTTGGCGAAGTCCATGTGTAGATGCCGTCGCCATTGTCGGTCATGAGTCCAGCCGCATTGGTGTTATCCCAGGTGCTGGAACCTCCGAAAACCGAAGTCGGTTCTCCAGTAACCACCAATCCCGCATACGGGGTAATAGTACTGCTGCTGGAGACGTATTTAACCGTCAGCGTATTGCCGGCAAATATTGTCACGCCAATGTTGTCATTCGGTTTCCAATTGCCGTTGTCCACAACCTTGAACTCCACACTGGTGTTGGAGGTTGGTGTGTAAGGTGATGTCCAAGTGTAAGTGCCACCTGAACCCGTCATTTGATAGGTTTGCCCCCAGCTGCTACCAAATACATTGGAGTTGCTTCCTGCCACATAGACTGCGGCATTGACATGAGTGCCGAAGGCGAGGAGAAAAACTAATGATAAAAGTCGTAAAAATCGTTTCATAATATTTAAAGTTTTAGTTTTTACTGAAAAAGGTGATTCTGCGTTTTCATGTCTTCTTTATTGTGAAGGCGTAATTAGCTAAAATTAAGCAAATGTAATTGAATTTTATATATTTTATAAATAATATGGCTGATTTTTTTATAAAATTTCATGCAATCGTTTGCAAGAAAATGGAATTCTTGAAATGAATTTTTGGGAAATTTCCGCCGCGTTGCGGCGCTGAGATAAAAAAACTCAAGTTGCACTGCCGCACATCTTCGACGTGCGAGACAGCTGGCGCGGCAAACTCCCCCATGTGTGCCACATGGGGTTTCGCACAGCGGCAGACCTCCGGCCTGCCCGCGTCTTCAAAGGGTTTCTGTGCCGGGTCGGGTTACTGCTCCGGGTCGGGTTACTGCTCCGTATCGGGGTCTTGGTCGGAATCTGTGTCGGAGTCGAAGAGGCGCATCTGGCCGGTGAGCTGGTCGCGTACCTCCTGCTGACTGATGGAATCGGGAGCGATGCCGGCTTCGTCGGTCACGGCACCTTCCACCATGGCCATCTCAGGGTTCTGTTCCGTTTCCTCCACCTGACGAGGCTCAATTTCGGCTACTTCCTGAATGGTGTAGTTCGAGACGCGCTTGCCTTTCGCCTTGAAGCTCTTCACGGCAATAAACTGTTCGGCATCGAGCGTGAGGTTATCGCGGAACTCGTCGCCCCCGCCGAATTTCACATCGAAGCGAGGATACTTGTTTTCGCTGAGCAGCATCAACACCGAATCGGGGTTGCCGCCTATCATGCTCTGCTTGCGGGAATTGTCCTCGAGGGTGAAGCGTTTCACATACACGAGCGAACCCTGGTCGGCATCGCGCACGATGGCGGTCCACACCTTAGCGGCGTCGAATTTCTCGATGATGAGGATGCCCTCGTCGTAGTGGTTCGAGGCTTCGATGGTGGTGGTGTAGAAGTCGCCGTTCTGCATGATGACCAGCACGCGGTCGTCGCCGCCGAACTTGCCGAGCGAACGCCCGTGCCCTTCGTAGTTGATACGCAGGATGTCGGGGTCGAACCACACTTCGCGGTCGCCGAGAGTTGACACACCGTGCTCCTTGAGCGAGATGCGGTGAATTTCGTTCTTTGTGACGAGGTTTCCGCGCGACTGCTTGCCCTTGATGGCGAGTTCTGCCAGGTCAACGTCGAACTGCAGAATCTTCAGGCGGAACTTGGGCTTGAGCGTTATGCGCAGCACCTCAGCCTCGCCGTTCGGATTGACGGTGAACCATAGAATCCTGGAGCCCGGCTTGCCCTGGGTGAGATCGTAGTCCTTGTCGCGCGTGATACCGGTCACGGCAAAGCGTTTCATGTATGTAATGCCGCCGCGTCCGTCCTGATAGAGGACGTTGTAGATGGTGCGGGAGTCGTTCCTCTTGAACACGTTCAGATAGAGGATGTTCTTGCCCACATAGAGTTTCTCCGCCACTCGTGTAACCTTGTATTTTCCGTCGCGGTAGAAGATGATGATGTCGTCGATGTCGGAGCAGTTGCACACGAACTCGTCTTTTTTCAGTCCGGTGCCGATGAAACCGTCGGCACGGTTGATGTAGAGCTTTTCGTTTGCCTCAGCCACCTTCGAGGCCACGATGGTGTCGAAGTCGCGTATCACTGTGCGGCGCGGGAAGCGTGCGCCGTACTTGGTCTTGAGCCCCTCGTACCAGTTGATGGTGTGCTCCACGAGGTGCGCCAGCTTGTAGTCGGCATCCTTGATGCGGTCGTTGAGCATGGCGATGTAGTTGTCGGCACGCTCGGCGTTGAACTTGATGATGCGCCCCATCTTTATCTCCATGAGCCGCAGGATGTCGTCGCGCGTGATTTCGCGGTAGAACTTGGACTTGAACGGTTCCAGACGACCGTCGATGTGTTCCACGGCGGCATCCACCGAAGCGGCCTGTTCGTAGCCACGGTCCTTATAGATGCGTTTTTCGATGAAGATTTTCTCGAGTGAAGCGAAGAAGAGCGATTCCAGCGCCTCGGAGCGCAGAATTTCGAGTTCGCGGCGAAGGATGTCCTTGGTGTAATCCACCGAGAAGCGGAGCAAGTCGCTCACGGTGAGGAACTGCGGCTTGTCGTCCTTGATGACGCAGCAGTTTGGCGAGATGCTGATTTCGCAGTCGCTGAAGGCATAGAGCGCGTCTATGGCCTTGTCGGACGAAGTTCCGGGCTGCAGTTGCACTATGATTTCGGCAGTTGACGAAGTGTTGTCGTCAACCTTGCGTATCTTAATCTTGCCCTTCTCTCCGGCGCGGATAATGGAATCGATGAGGGTGCCGGTGGTCTTGCCGTAAGGCAGGTCCTTCACGAGCAGGGTCTTGTTGTCGAGTTTCTCGATTTTTGTGCGGACGCGGACACTGCCGCCGCGCTCGCCGTCCTTATAGTTGTTCACGTCGATGTAGCCGCCGGTGGGGAAATCGGGATAGAGGGCGAATTCCTCGTCCTTGAGATAGTGGATGGCGGCATCGATGATTTCACAGAAGTTATGCGGCAGAATCTTGCACGACAGACCCACGGCGATGCCTTCGGCTCCCTGAGCCAGCAAAAGCGGGAATTTCACAGGCAGCGTGATGGGCTCGCGCTTACGTCCGTCGTAGGACAGTCCCCAGTCGGTAACTTTGGGGTTGAACACCACGTCGAGGGCGAACTCGCTCAGACGTGCCTCGATGTATCTCCCGGCGGCTGCGCCGTCGCCGGTGAGTATGTTTCCCCAGTTACCCTGCGTTTCAACCAGAAGTTCCTTCTGACCCAGCTGCACCAGGGCGTCGTTGATCGACTGGTCGCCGTGGGGGTGATACTGCATGGTGTTTCCCACAATGTTAGCCACCTTGTTGAACCGTCCGTCGTCGGTTTCCTTCATGGCGTGCATGATGCGTCGCTGCACCGGTTTGAAACCGTCTTCGATGTGCGGCACGGCACGCTCCAGAATCACGTAGGATGCATAGTCGAGGAACCAGTTCTCGTACATTCCCGAGAGCTGCAGTTTCTTGTCCTTAGGCACCTGATATGAGGTATGAGCCTCGGTGATCTCTTCGGTTGTTCCGTCGGAAAATACTTCGGTTGTTCCGTCGGCTGATTCTGACTCCTGAGAAGGCTCCAACCCGGAATTGGCGGTCAATTCGTTGTCTTGCTGATTGTCTTGAAGTTCGTTTATGTTGTTCGTTTCGTCCA
>JAGCVR010000109.1 GCA_017962285.1 Muribaculaceae bacterium
CATGAAGTGGCTCAGCCCCAGTGTGGTGTGGGCGAAGTCGGCGGCAGAGGGTGACGTATCGTCGCTCGAAGTGCAGCGTGCGAACCAGTCGGGGAACTCGTTGCGCAGAGTGATGGTCACTTCGTCGCGTGGAGACTTGAGGATGCCTGTGAGGGTAATCACGTGGCTGTTTCCTTCCAGATACTGGCGGTTGTTGCCGTTGATCATGGACGGCTCGATGGGTGTGACGCTGAATTTGAAGTCGTTCTGCGAGCTGATGGTGTAGTTCTCCGTGTTTGTCAGGAACGCGTCGTCCTTGTTCAGCGCCTTCAGGTTTGTGGCGAGCGAGAAGGAGAACACGTCGGTCTGGCGGCCGCCTTCGCAGTTGGTGAGCAGACCTTTTTCGCTGTGCGAGACTCTGAATCTGCCGCGATTATCCTTCCAGTCGGGGATGATGTTGCAGTTGAGCCTGGTCTGCGCCTGGTTGAATCGGAACGAGTTCACCGCCGATGCAGGAATGAGGAAGTTGTGGAACTGCGGGTCGGCGCTGATGCGGTCGGCAATGCTCTCGTCGCACACGATTATCAGGTAGAAGGGACGCTGCCCGTGATAGTTGAACTGCTGGTTGTTGTATGGGTAGTATGCGCCGTCGTAGTCGCCCATTAGTTGGTTAACTATCACCGATTTGCCCTTGTATCGGCGGAAAATGGATGTGGCAAGGCTGTTTTCTTCGTTGAAGATTTTTTCAACCGAAACGCCCTGGGTGTTTGCCGGGGAATAAATCATGTCGGTGACAAGAACCGAAATGTTGCCACTGCTCTGAGCCTCAAGTATCTTGTTGAAAATCAGACCGAAGTCGGTAAACGACGCATTGCCCGTTCCAGCGGTAGAAGCATATATGTTGCGGTCTTGCAGAAAATCGCTGATTGTGCCGCGGTAGGGGTAGATGTTGTCGTTGACGATGTTGATTTCTACATTATCATGGTTCGGGAAAAAGTTGATCATGTCGTTCACGGCTTTTTTCAGCTGGCCCCGTCCCGAAGGGGTGTCGTAAGGAACCATGCTGCCGCTGCGCTCAAAGTAGATTGTGAGGGAAAGCGGTTTGGAGGCATATTTGCTTATGTCCCACGACAAGGGCGGGCGCAGTCCTTTGCCCACGTTGGCAATGAGGGCGTTGAGTGCGTCGGCGTCAATTTCACCGTCCTCGTTGAGCAGGTTATGGTATTGCCTGCTGTTGGCTTTAATCAAAGATGCTATGGAGTCGTACTGCACCTGTGTGGTGTCGCCCATCAGCAAGGCTGTGCGTATGCTTTTCTCAAGCGGTGAATCGGAGCAGGCTCCAAGCAGGGCCAGCGCAAGAAAAAGCACCACAACGCGTGTAACTATATGTCTTGTAAAGTTCATAATTCGCCTATTTATGCAATTAACTTACAAAATTACAAAAAATTACCGAAATAATGAGGCTCCCTGCACATAATTCCGCTCGGTTAATGTTTTTTAACCTCCTTACTGCGGTCTTGCATATACATCGTGAATAAGCGAAAAGTAGTGATTAAGTAAATGATATGTGTCGGGTGGGGCTGCCATGCTCGCTAAGCATGGTGGAACTCAAGACAAAAGCGGCTTCCCTGTTGCGCTTAGGCACGTGGAAGCCGTTGGCTTTCTGCTGTACATATGTTATCTCTAAATGTAAATAACACTAAAAATAAATTAATAAATATAAAAATAATTGCGTTTAAGAGAAATTATGTATATCTTTGCCATTGAAATTGATAATTGAAAAAAATATAAAATCATGAAAAGGACCAAGCAGACATTCTGGAGAGCGCTCGCCATAGCGACGGCACTCCTCACCATGCCCGCGACAGTGTGCGCCGACAGCGCTTTCAGCGGCGGCAATGGCTCAATGACGAGCCCCTATATTATCAATACCGTGGCTGACCTGCGTCAGCTTGCCGAAGACGTGAACAACGGCAACACCTACGAAGGCAAGTATTTCAACCAGTATTACGACATCGACTTTGGTGGAGAAAAGCTCATGCCCATCGGCGGGAAAAAATATGAGGTTTATGATCCCACAGTTGGTGCTTTCACTAATGGCGAACGTGCCTTCTTGGGCCACTACGACGGTTATTACAAACAGATTAAGAATGTGAATATTATCCAACCCGACGACTTCATTTCGGCAGGGCTGTTTGGCTGCATATCAAGTGAAGCCGTGGTGGAATGTGTCCTCATCAGCGGCAACACCACAATCTCCGGTACAGGAAACTGTGGCGCCATAGTGGGAACTTTAGCGGGTTTAGCAACAGTAAAGAAATGTCATGTCAGTTCCGATGTGGTGGTGCAAGTGGAACAAGGAGCTCCCACAACGACTAACTATTCCTACGGCGGTGTGGCAGGTTTAGTGGCGAAAGCCAATTCCACCATTGAGGAATGTTCCTCCCAGGCACTGGTCACCGACCAGGCCATAGCCGGCAAGCGTGTGGGTGGTCTTGTTGGTCGCAACCAAGGAAAAATCAAGAACTGTTACAGTCTGGGCAGGGTGGCCTCTGTAGGCACGAGGGGTAATTTCGTGGGCGACAACACCGGTGGCACCATCATCAATGGTTACTACAATACGAGTGTTCGTGTAGGCGAGGTGAATGGTGCTGATGTGGACGAGGTGAAATGGATTGGAACAATTATTGGCGGTGATGGGGTTGACTGCAACATACTCGCTCCAGACTACCTTTTTGTTGAGAATCGTTTCACTCAAAACAAGTATTATCTGGCGGGCGAGAAAGTGTATCTGCGCCCCACCTACAACGCACCGCCTCTTTA
>JAGCVR010000110.1 GCA_017962285.1 Muribaculaceae bacterium
AATCAAATAAAAGTTATATAAGATGAAGAAGTCACTTTTACTTATCGCAGCATTATTAATGGTAATTACCGTTAATGCCTCCACCTACTATGGTATTAAGGTGGGAGGCGTGGCTGTTAATTCCGACAACTGCTCGAACGTTACCGGCAGCAACATCTTAAGCGGTACGGTTTCTTACGATCCCGACACAAAAAGGCTTACGCTCACTAATGTGGTGATTTCCCGCACCGGTTCCGACAATCGCGCAATTTTCAATGAATCGTGCGCAAACCTGAATGTACGTTTCGTGGGAACTTGTAATCTTGCCTCTGCCGATGCAGCACCTGTGAAACTTAAGGAAGCAACCACGTTTGTGGCAGAAGAGAATGCGTCGGTTACCATTACCGGGACAAACGAGGAAGCGATATATCTTGACAACAGCGATGGCAGTTCGCTTGGATTATATGGCGCTACAAGTTCCAGCTATACCGTGAAATCGACCAACAAAGCCGCTATAAGCGCCGTTTCCGGTGGGTATCACTCGATACGCTTTGAAAGTGGAAACGTTAGTATAGAAGGAGGGAAGGGGTGTATTTCCAGTGTGAAAAACGTTCTTTTCTGTCTCTTTGAGAACAATCCCGATCCCGCAATGAGCATAACCCTTAAGGGCAACACGGCAGGCTATGCGATACTGAGCGGTATTGAAAACTGCGACATGATCGAGAAAGGCTTCTATCCAATCTCTCCGTCGGGAGTAACGTTCAATACCACGACCAAAACCCTTGAAAGGAACGGAAGCACGTTGACATCGGGAACGGTGCTTATCAAGAAAGCCACGCCCATCACGGCGGAATTCTTCCCCGATGCAGCCTTCCGCTCTTACCTGCTGTCCAGGTCTTATGGTCAGGATGGTTTTCTTACGGATGAGGAAGGAGTATCGGTAACCTCAATGGGACTCGCCGGCAAGAATATACATACCATTTCAGGCATCGAATATTTCCCAAACCTTACTATGGTAAATGTCCAGAACAACAATATTACCGATGCGAACGATTTCAATGTGATGGCGCTATCTTGCCCCAAACTTGAATACCTCTATATATCAAACAACCCAACAGAGGGAGAGTTTGAATTTCCCCTTCACCATGATGATGAACACAATGCTCTCAAGTATCTCTACGCAAACAACACAAATCTCTCGAAAATCACTGTTTGGAGTAAAGCCCTTAAAATTATTAAATGCAACAACAATCCCAATATGACCTATTTGGCCGTATATGGGGTAGATGAACTTGAGAATGTGGAGGCCTGCAACAGTCCCAGAATGCGTGTTGCCATAGGGCTTTCATCTAATATTACAAAGAGTAAGCTCACCAGTGTGGATTGCCATGGCGACAGCATTTACGACCTGTGGTGGCTTAGAGAATGCCCGGTGCTTAAATATCTGGACCTCAGCGATAACCATATTGATGCATTTGATTATCCGTACGAATTGCCGGCACTCGATACACTCAAGATATATGGCAACAAAGAACTGTATTATACCACCTTCTCATATTTACCGGCGGTTAGGTATGTGGACTGCCATCTGAACAGCATATCTTCGTCTGCTCAGTTCATAGCAGGTATTCCCACGTCAACAAATTCTCCTGAACTCAGGGTCAAGACTCTCGACGATTCAGCCGAACGATGCCCCATTACCGCCGTTGACGCGCTGAAGATTATAGCAAAGGGCTGGCGTCCGTTCTATCAGAAGAATGGAGAGTGGATTCCATACGAAGACGGCATTGAGATAAATTCCTTTACATTTCCTAACAACGCATTCCGTGAATACATGTACTCAACTTCAATCGGCAAGGATTCAGTTCTCACATATTCCGAAATTGCCGCCACCAAAACCCTGCTGCTGACGAGTATGCCGAGCATTACCAATTTAAAGGGAATTGAATACTTTACCGAACTGGAGAACCTGTATTGCTACGGTGACGGTCTGACCTCACTTGACCTTAGCGCGAACACCAAGCTCAAGACGCTCTGGGCAAGTAACAACAGCCTTTGGACGCTTGACTTGAGCAATAATACGGCGCTGAATGAAGTGTATATCCATCTGAACAGAATCAGAGGCAGCTATATGGAGCAATTCGTGGAGAATCTGCCCACGGTTGAGAATGGAACCATACGCTTGCGTTACACCAAGAATGTGAACAAACCGGAGCAAAACACTGTTACCGACGCTCAAATAGCTGCGATAATAGCAAAAGGTTGGAATCCATATTACAACGATGATACCGTGGATGACTGGACCCGTTACCCAAATCCCCGGCAGCTGGGTGACATGGACGACAACGGACTCCTGGAAGTGAACGACGTGGTGATTCTGGCTGAATATGCCATGAGTGGCGGTGCCGACGCAGAAGCGCTTGAATATGGCGACATGGACGGAAGCGGGACAATCGACGTGAACGACGTGGTGGTTCTTGCTGAAATGGTTATGGGCTCGTGAACGAGCAGTTAACAAGTTAACGAGTAAACAAGTTGACAAGTTAACAAGCAGATACTTAAGATTTAAGGGCTTTAGACTTTAGATTTTAGATTTTGATGTTAGGATTTAGTTCGAGTTTCATTCAATAAAGTTCCACAAAAAACTTGTGGAACGTTATTAATAAAAATAAAAAATGTATATTTGTAATTAGATTCCAAAAGCAAATCGGTTGATACTGTAAGAGCCGATTGGCGAAAAGGGATAATAAAGAATTACAAAATAAATGGCAATAAACAGGTTACTCATATGAAAAAGTTCGTTTTAGCAATAGCATTTTCATTGTTAGTGATGATGGCAGATGCTGCCACCTACTACGGCTTTAAGATAGGTGGCGTAGCGGTTAACAGCGATAACTATACAAACGTTACAGGCAGCAACCTTGCCTCGATGGGCAGCGGTACATACAAAGTGGTTTACAATCCAACCACAAATACAGTAACACTTAAAAACCTCAGAATCATACGCACTGGAAACGACAACCGCTGCATCTTCAACGAGAGTTGTGTGGGACTCACCGTGGTGTTTGAATCGGAGTGCTATTTCAGCTCCACAACATGTGCGCCATTCCGCATCAACGCCGACACCAAGTTCAAATCTACCACAACTTCCAGGATTATGGTAGTGGGGGCGGATGGAGATGCCAATGGAATGTATATTGCGGATGGTGCAGATGTGAGCTTCGACCATGTTAAGATCAGTTTCTACTTGTCGGGTAATTCAAATGCAGCAATTGACTCGGAGGATGCAAACAGCGATGTGAAGCTGAATCATTCCGTAATGAGCTGCACCAGTGAAGGGGGAAGTGCCATTGGCAATATCAATAAGCTCACATGTGAATATTCGCAGCTGCATCTGAGTGCTACTAAATCCGGAAAAAAAATCGTCAACAACCTCCATTCGTTCTCTGCCGAGCAGAATAAAGGTGTCGTAGGGTACACTGGAGATTTAGGAAACGGAAAAGATTCCAGCATAAGCGGAACGGCTACGTTTAATTCGTCCCAATGCACTTTCTGCGCACCTGGAACAACGCCACTCACAGGTCAGCATATAATAATAACAGACCGAGTTCCCATTACCTCCGCCAATTTCCCTGATGCGAAGTTGCGCTCTTATATGCAGGATAAATACGGGAGCTATCTTGAGTCGGCTGAAAACCTCTCGATTAAATCCATCAACTCCACCAGTGGCTCAACTGACGCTAACCAACTGAAGCAGGTGACTGATTTCACCGGCATTGAATACCTCAATTGCTTGCGGTTCATCAAGGTCAACGGCGCGAGTGTAACCAAACTCGCTGTCAGGTCAGATGCTGAAGAACTAACATCAATAGATGCTTACGAAAACAACATCACCGGTGACAACTTGCAGACACTTTTCAACAGCCTGCCAACGGTCGGCGGTGACATCACTATTTTCAATGCCGTGAAAGGCGAGAAGAACGATTTGCCCGACTATATTATGGTCAACCGTGCACTGCAGAAAGGATGGAAGACCAAATTCCTCTACAATTCCGGCAACTACCTCACCACACTGCCGGCCGGTCAAGGGTCTTATCTGCAGGTGGACGCATCGCATTTTCCCGATGCAAATCTGCGTGGTAAGCTTTATGCGTTATATACTTATCCCTATCTCTTGCCATCAAAAATCGCTACTATCACAGAGATGAGCATAGCGAACGCATACATAACAAACCTGTCGGGAATAGAGAATTTCACGGCGCTGAAAAAACTTCATGCAGGAAAAAACAATCTGACATCGGTCAATTTCACTCAGTTCAACCAGCTTGAATACCTGGATCTTAGTGAGAACCTTCTTACAAGCGTTTCTCTGGGCACCCAGAGCAGTCTTGAGACACTTTATCTTTACAAGAATTCTCTGAGTACGCTTAATTTGAGCGGTTGCAGTAGGCTTAAGCAGCTTTATTGCCAGTATAATAAATTGAGTGGGACAAAGATGAATTCTTTCCTGAGTTCCATCAATGCGGGGATACCCGATGGCGGATTCCGGCTGTGCTGCCCGCACTTTCTTGGCGAATCGAACGAGGTTACCAAGGAGCAGGTCCGCTACTGCATAAGGACAAAAGGCATTACACCGTATTATTATAATGATACTTACGAATGGGTTCCCTATCTTCCGTATATTTTGGGCGACATGGACGACAACGGACTCCTGGAAGTGAACGACGTGGTGATTCTCGCTGAATACGCCATGAGTGGCGGTGCCGATGCAGAAGCCATTGCAATAGGCGACATGGACGGCAGCGGCGGGATTGACGTGAACGACGTAGTGATTCTTGCCGGAATGGTCATGGGCAGCTGAGCCGGACAGAGTGAGTCTCGTAATGGAAATTTGTAAGATTTAGTATCGCAGAAAACATGACACATAATTAGTTTATTACATACAAAAAAAACATTTCTTATGAAAAAATTAGTTCTGATAGCTGGAATCGCTGCATTGCTAACTTGCATCAGCTGCCGGCAGAATGTTGCTTCTACTGAAAATGTTGCCGAAGTTCCCTGGTACGAAAACGACTCGGCCCTGAATGCCGACCTTGCCGCGGCAATTGCCGACGCACAGGATCTGGACACATCTAAAATTGCTCATGACCTTATGCCAATCCGTAAGGATTACCCCGGTGAGGAGTGGGTCAACATTGACGGGCATGACATGGTGCTTGTGGTGACGCTGGTTGACTCAAGTCGCCTGCAGCGTTTCTTCGGCCGCGATGACCTTCACCGCATTGACCGTGAAATGGGGACATGGATTACAATTCCTGCAGAGTGGGCTTCGCGCAAGGCAGAGTTCGAAGGACTCGACAGTGTGGCGGCTCACATGCGTCTCATCCAGATGTACGGACTGGATCCGACTTGCGACTACGACATCATGGTACAGTTCTATGCCGACCCGAACGGTATGTTCCGTCCGGCTCACGACCCCGACATTACCACCACCTCGGCAGGACTTGAGTTCCCAAGCAATGTGAATGAAAAATTCAGGGTGGGAGAGACCAATTTCCGCGAATGGTACCGCTACAGCGTGTCGGCAGCCTATGAGGACGACAGTCCATTGCCTTGGACTCAGCTTGGCTACACCTACGACTGGCACAATGGCGTGGCATCTCACCGAGGCCTGTCGGAGTATATCGTTTCTCACAACACTCTGATAAAAGTAAAGGGTTCGGAAACTGCCTGGCAGTTTGTGAAGAACCTGAAATGATTTCACCCGCCAGTTCCTTATGAAAAGATGTGCCGGAATAATATGACAGGAAAAATTTTGAAATAACTGAGTATATGAAAAGAACAGCGTTATCATTATTTGTGCTTTGCATCGCAGTCTGTGTGCGTGCCGGCATTTCCGAGAGTGGATTCTGGTATGATGGCAGCCTTTGCTACACGGCAAAAGCTACGCAGAACGGCAGCGTGCTGATGAATGCCATGGCAGAAGGTGAGGAACTGGAGTTTCTCCTTGTCCCGGAAGTGGGATCTGAAGAGACGTATAAAGTCACCGACGGTCCGCATGATTGCCTTAACCTGTTTCAGAACGTTTCGGTTGTAAAGCACTGTCAGGACTCAGGTTGGGACGTGCTTTGCTTCTATGATGCCGGAAACCATCTGGTCTGCGTCATGAGTAAAGAGACTCAATGGGATTCACAGGTCCTCAACGTTGCCAAGTGGAAGAACCAGATAATGGGAGTGTACTGTTCCGCTAAAGACGAGTTGCCATTGAGAATAAACTGGGACAATATAGTTATCGACACCGATTCCACGGAACTTGTGGCATCCTATAAGGTGGAGACATTCAACGGACTGGTTACGCGGCACATCACAATCGCCCCGATTGAGGGTGCCACAAACCGCCTTGAAGGCACATGGGAGATAGTGCCCACCTTGGACGGCATCGTTCTGCGCAGTGTGTCGTTCGACGGCGAGTCGGGCTGGTGGAAGCATGAAGGTACCGACATAGCTGTGTCTTATGCAAATGAAGAATCGGACAGATTTGCCTACACCGCCACCACGCTGCTCAACGACCGTCAATTCCGCGGCATGAGTCTTTACGCGCTTCGCATAATGCGAAATTCCATTTACGCGCGTCATGGCTATAGCTTCTCCTCACCCGATCTGCAGGAGTATTTCGCTGGCAAGCCGTGGTATAAGCCGGCTGCATCGAACGATGAGGTGCATTTGTCGTTCATTGAAAAGCTGAATGCCGAACTCATCGCTGCCGAAGAGGCTAATCCCGATCACTTCGATTTCATGCCCGAAGAATAATGTCGCTTGGCAGGCGCTCAGGATAGAAAGAAAAAGGCTTCACCATGAGAGTGAAGCCTTTTTAATGCTGTTTTGGAAAGAGAACTTATGCCTCTGCGGGAGCTTCGGGAGCCTCAGCCGGTGCTTCTTCAGCGGGAGCGTTTTCAGCTGCTGCCTCAGCCTCTGCTACGGCTTTTGCTGCGGCGAGTTCGGCTTTCTTCTTAGCCACTACTTCTGCCTTAGCCTCGTTCTTCTTTGTTTCTTCCTCTAAACGTTTCTTGTTTTCGGCACGTTTAGCGTCCATGTCCTTAACCTGAACAGCCTTAAGTTTTGAGTCTTTCTCGGCTTTCCAAGCATCGAAACGTTTCTGTGCCTCTTCCTGAGAGAACGCACCTTTCTTAACACCACCCTGAAGATGCTTCATCAGCATCACACCTTCGCGTGAAAGAATGTTACGAACTGTGTCGGTGGGGATTGCGCCAACGTTAAGCCAATAAAGTGCTCTCTCGAAATTTAAACTTATTGTAGCAGGATTAGTGTTTGGGTTATAGTAACCAATCCTTTCAATAAATCTACCATCTCGTGGTGCCCTGCTATCGGCAATAACGATGGGATAGAACGCATAGTCCTTGTGGCCATGACGTTGTAATCTGATTTTCGTTGCCATTTTTTAAATAATTAAACAGTTTAAATTTTTCATAAATCAGAGTGACCTTGTGGGCCACTCTGTATTGTTGTCCTGGAAGGACTCGAACCCTCGCAAGCGGAACCAGAATCCGATGTGCTACCATTACACCACAGGACAATTCGCTTTTGCGTTGCAAAGGTAAGAACTTTTTTCGGATTTGCAAAAGTTTTTCATCTTTTTCTTACAAACTTGTTCTGAAAACAGCAAAATGCTGCAGCAGGCAAGCTTGGAAAATGTTTATTCAAGGCCTGAGACTATTGCTTCACGGCTTTTTGCCACCAATTCAGCCATGTCGTGTCCATCTTCTCCAGGGTGGATGGGTTCATGGATGGTGAGAACAATTGTCCCCGGGCTTACGCTCTTGCTGCCACGTGGCATCACCGCAAACGATCCGTCGATGGTTATCGGCACCACGGGCAGATTGAAGTCGATGGCAAGGCGGTATGCGCCATTCTTGAACGGCTGTATTTTGCCGTCGCTGGTGCGTCGTCCTTCGGGGAACACCACCAGCGATTTCCCTCCCTGCAGCCGTGCCTTGGC
>JAGCVR010000111.1 GCA_017962285.1 Muribaculaceae bacterium
TGACTGTGTTCGTGTTCATGACCGTGGCACGAGTCGAAACTGTGGTGTGCGTGTTCTGTTCCCATATCCAGTGTTTTTTATCAATTTCTGCCGCAAAGTTACACAATGCCCCGTGCAACTAAGTTGCAAAGATAAAGATCACCTCAATAGACCCTATAAGTCCTATAGGTCCTATAAGTCTTATAAGACCTATGCCACACGCCACTCATCGCCCGCGGGCGACTTCGTTCACTAAAGTCGATAATTTAGGCTGCGGCTCGGAAAAACCCAAATTAAACTTTGGTTTTTCACTCGCCTTGCACTAAATTTGCATATTGTTTTAACGATAATTTCTAGTCTGCCGATGGACCGATTTGCCGAAGTACTGGTACCGCTTGCCGTTCAAGGCACGTTCACATACCGCATCCCTGAATCAATCACCGATCTTGCGGTGGGCAGCCGTGTA
This sequence comes from Muribaculaceae bacterium, assembly GCA_017962285.1. Taxonomy (GTDB): domain Bacteria; phylum Bacteroidota; class Bacteroidia; order Bacteroidales; family Muribaculaceae; genus Sodaliphilus. The sequence continues at coordinate 446 of JAGCVR010000111.1, forward strand.
TTGGTGCCGTTCGGCAGAAAGAAGTTCTACACGGCGATAGTCCTTCTCACTCACAACAACGAGCCATCGGGCTACCGGCTTAAAGAGATAATCCAGATTCTCGACCCCTACCCCATTGTGCGCCATCCACAGCTTAAATTCTGGCAGTGGATTGCCGACTATTACCTCTGCACTCCGGGCGAGGTGTTCAAAGCCGCCGTTCCGGCCGGCCTGAAGGTGGAAAGCGAGACGTTCATCAGCCCAAACCCCGACTTTGAGGAAGAACAGCCCGGAACACTTACCGACAAGGAAAAAGTCATCCTCGACTTCACATCCCAGCGCGGACGCGTCCAAATCAACGAGATAACGAACGCCACCGGTTTCAAGAGCGTGGAAGCCTCGGTGAGCCGTCTGCTGTCGCTCAACGCGCTCCACGTGGCGGAAAGAGTGGTGGACAACTACCGCCCCAAGACAGAATCATTTGTCAGACTGAACATCGGCAGAACCGACGAGAATGCTCTTCACGAAATCTTCAACGGCATTCAGCGCGCCAAGAAGCAGGAGACTCTGCTGCTCGCTTATCTCGACCTGTCGCAATGGCTGCAAAAGGGAAAGTCGCCACGCGAGGTTTCAAAAGAGGCGTTGCTGAAGCGTTCCGGCTGCACTCAACCGGTGCTGAAAGCAATGCAGGACAAGGGAATCTTCCAAGTCTATAAAAAGGAGATAAACCGTTTCGAAGTTACTGCCGCAGGAACAATCAACCTGCCGGAACTCACCGACGGGCAAAAGGCGGCATACAAAGAGATACACACCTCGTTCAAGCAGAAAAACATAACTCTGCTGCATGGCGTCACGTCGAGCGGCAAGACCAGCATCTACATGCACCTCATTGCCGACGCTCTCCGCGAAGGCAAGCAAGTGCTCTATCTGGTGCCGGAAATAGCGCTCACCACCCAGCTCACCACACGGCTGCACGCAGTCTTCGGTGACCGTCTGCTCATCTATCACTCAAAGTTCAGCGACAACGAGCGGGTTGACATTTGGAAGCGGTTGCTCGGTTCATCGGAGCCGTGCGTGGTGATCGGTGTCCGCTCATCGGTGTTTCTCCCGTTCAGCGCGCTCGGTCTCGTCATTGTGGACGAGGAGCACGACACCAGCTACAAGCAGCAGGATCCAGCACCGCGCTACAACGGACGCGACGTGGCAATGGTACTGGCAATGATGCACGGCGCGAAAACCCTTCTCGGCTCAGCCACCCCCGCCATCCATACATTCTACAATGCCAGCAGCGGCAAATATGGCTTGGTGACGCTTTCCTCTCGCTACGGCGACATCAAGATGCCTGCCGTTGAGGTAATCGACACCAACAAGGCACGCAAGCGCCACGAGATGAAAGGACTCTTCTCGCTGGAACTCATCTCACAATGCAGGCAGGCGCTGGAGAATGGGGAACAGGTGATTCTGTTCCAGAACAGGCGAGGCTACGCACCGATGGTGCGCTGCAAGGACTGCGGATGGGTACCAACCTGCGTGAACTGCGACGTGTCTCTCACCTACCACAAACATGTGGACACGCTCACCTGCCACTATTGCGGACACACCATGACGCTGCCCACCGTATGCCCCACCTGCGGCAATCCGTCGATAGAGATAATCGGCTACGGCACCGAGCGCATAGAAGACGTGATAGAGGGAATCTTCCCAGGCGAGAAGATTTCGAGGATGGACCTTGACACCACCAGGGCAAAGAACAGCCACGAGCGCATAATCGAAGAGTTCTCATCGCACAAGACAAATATCCTTGTAGGCACACAAATGGTAACGAAGGGACTGGATTTCAGCGCGGTAAGCATCGTGGGCATCCTCAATGCCGACACAATGATATGTTTCCCCGACTTCCACTCGCACGAGCGCGCCTTCTGCATGATGGAACAAGTGGCAGGACGTGCAGGACGAGCGCACAAGCAGGGCAAAGTGGTGATTCAGACGTCCAACCCCTCACACCCTGTAATTGACCATGTGCGCGAACACGACTACATGAGTTTCTACAACCAGGAAATCGCCGAGCGCAGAAAATTCTCATATCCCCCGTTCACGCGCATCATCAACATCTATCTCAAGCACAACAACGCCGATGCGCTGCTGGAAATGGCCGTACGCTACAGCAACGAGCTGCGCCGTGTGTTCGCTCATCGCGTCCTGGGTCCCGAAGCCCCTTTGGTGGCACGCATCCAGAATCTCTATATCCGCCAGATAGTCCTCAAGGTGGAGAATGAGGCTTCCATGACAAAAGTGAAGCAAATCCTGAGAGACATCTACGTGAAGATGCTATCAGCCGACTCGCGCATGAAGACCATCAGGCTTTATTACGACGTTGACCCTCTGTAAGAATCACCTGACAATAAAAATCCGGCATAGCGGCCTGTTGCAGCCATTATGCCGGATTCTCTCTGAATTATGAATATGATTTTACTATCGTGCCGTATCAGAAAGGCA
>JAGCVR010000112.1 GCA_017962285.1 Muribaculaceae bacterium
ATGGTCCCAACCCTCCGTTTGAAGTCACCGCCATGCCCAGACTGCTGAGCACGAACAGGACAAGTATTGCCACGATTCCCAGATTTTCGGTGAAAGAGAACGCGAAAGACGCAATATAGAGTTGCAGGAAGTAGCATCCCCATATCATTACGGTGTAGAAGAGGAACATCCATTTTCCATCCATCCTCCATATAGCAGCGAATCCGTCCCAGAGGCCCTTGATGACGCCTTGTGTCTTGGTTACGATTTTATTGTCGCTTTTCGAGCGCATAATCCACACGAGGAGCGCAATCAGAAGCACTATGGCCGCCATTGAGATCCAGAACCAACCGGAAGCGAAAAGCCCTGTCTGGTTTCCGCTGTCGTCGCGGGCACTGAAAAACAGGATCAGTTTGTCTCCGGCAAGAAAGAATGTGAAGACTGTGAGCAGACCCACGGTGATGGTGTCGCTGAGGCGGTCGCCCACCATAGAACCCAGGACAAGGCTCAGGGGTGCTTTCTCGCGATTGGCGATGTAACCGCTTCGCCACACTTCGCCGAGTCGGGGGAAAAGCAGATTCACGAAATATGTTCCGAAAATGGAGTTGACCACGGCACTCAGCGGCGGATTCACATCGATGGTCTTGAGCTGTATTCTCCATCGAAGAGCCCTGAAAACATGGCTCATGATGCTGATAACTATGACGGGAGCGAACCACCAGTAGTTAACGTCTTGGCTGAGGCTGACTTTAATGGCATTAATATCAACGTTGGTATATAAAAAATAAGCCAAACCCAGGCTTATGGCGATGGGAATGCCATATTTAATCAATATTGAGACTAATTTTCGCATTTTTTATGAATAAAAAACTCAAAAATAATTAACTTTGCACTAACTTAGTGGTGGAATGTGCCGTAGCAGTCAATACCAAGACAAAGGTAATGGTTTTTATCGGTATTTGCACTATTTAGTGGAGATATTTTTTGAAGAGATTTTTCAAGGGATAAGTAGAGAAGATTAACCGAACCAGTTTTTGTTAAAACGGGAACCGAAGGATGAAACGGGTAAGAGCAAAGAAATCGTTGGGACAGCATTTCCTCATCGACCTGAGTGTGGCACAGCGCATCGCCTCCACGCTCGACGGGTTTGTGGGGCAGCCCGTTCTGGAAGTCGGTCCCGGGATGGGGGTGCTCACCGAGTTTCTTCTGTCAAAGGGGCACGACCTGACGGTGGTGGAGCTTGACCGCGAGAGTGTGGCATATCTTGAGGCTCGTTTCCCTACGCTCGGTTCGCGGATTATCGGGGCGGATTTTCTGCATCTCGACCTGAAGAAAGTTTATGGAGATGAGAAATTCTGTGTGATAGGGAACTATCCGTACAACATTTCTTCGCAGATTTTCTTCAAGGTGCTTGATTACAAGGATCAGGTGACATGCTGTTCCGGAATGCTGCAGCGCGAAGTGGCGCAGCGCATCACGGCCCAGCCCGGGAGCAAGACCTACGGCATTCTTTCGGTTCTGCTTCAGGCGTGGTACGATGCGGAATATCTGTTTACGGTTTATGAGAACGTGTTTAATCCGCCGCCGAAAGTCAAGTCGGGAGTAATCAGGCTCACGCGGAACAAAACCACGGATCTGGGTTGCGACGAACAGTTGTTCAAGAAGGTTGTGAAGATGGCATTCGGGCAACGTCGCAAGACATTGCGAAATTCACTCAGCGGATTGATTAGCGGAGAACCGACAGGGCTTAACGAGGCGTTTTTCCGACGGCGTCCGGAGCAGCTCAGCGTGAGCGAGTTTGTGGAATTAACCAATGTAATAGCAAAAAGTAATCCTAAAGCAGAGGAGACACGATAATGAAAGAATTAAACCCCGACTTCATAAGACAGCTTCACGAAGCCATTGAGCAGAGATCCACAGAGGGCGCATTTGCACTCATAAAAGATTTGCACCCTGCTGATATTGCGGAATTGGTGTCGGATCTCGATACCGAGGAGGCATTGTTCCTGCTCAAGCTGCTTGATGACGAGACCGCTGCCGACGTTCTGATTGAACTTGACGAAGACCAGCGTCACGACCTGCTTGAGGCGATGCCGAGCGAATCCATCGCGCGCAAGTTGGAAATGATGGATGCCAGCGATGCCGTGGATGTGATTCAGGAACTCGACGAAGAGGACCGCGATGAGATTATAAAACAAATCGACGACGTGGAGCAGGCAGGCGACATCGTCGACCTTCTGCAATATGGCGAAGACACCGCCGGCGGTCACATGTCCACTGAGATGATAGTGGTGAACGAGAACCTGTCGAGGCCCGACTGCATCCATGCCATGAGAGAGCAGGCAGAGGACATGGATGAGATTTACAACATCTATGTGGTTGACGACGACAACCGCCTGAAAGGCATTTTCCCGTTGAAAAAGACCATAACAAATCCTTCGGCGTCGAAGATAAAGCATGTGATGGAGCCCGACCCCATAAGCGTGCGCACCGATACCCCGATTGATGACGTGGCGCTTGATTTTGAGAAATACGACCTTGTGGCGATGCCTGTGGTGGACTCAATAGGGCGTCTTGTGGGAAGGATAACGGTGGACGACATCATGGACGAGGTTCGCGAACAGAGCGAGCGCGACTACCAGTTGGCTTCGGGTCTTTCCGGTGACATCGAAACCGACGACAGCATCTTCCAGCAGGTGAAGGCGCGTCTGCCCTGGCTGTTCATCGGTCTTGTGGGCGGAATCCTAAATGCCATCATTCTTGACGGAGGTGATTCTAATCTGCTCCAGATATTGCCGGGAATGGCTTTATTTATCCCATTGATTGGCGGTACCGGTGGAAATGTG
>JAGCVR010000113.1 GCA_017962285.1 Muribaculaceae bacterium
GTTTTCGTTTATACCGACTCCGAAGACCGCCCTATCACCACCACCGAGACTCCGCTTGCCACGGTCAACACCTTTGCGCTGATGCGTGTCAACAGCGTAAACGCCGTAGGGGCTTTCCTAAATTGGGGATTATCGGGAAAAGAACTGCTGGTGCCTTTCAGCGAGCAGAAAGTGAAGATGCTGCCCGGACGAAGCTATGTAGTTTACGTCTATCTCGACAGGAACTCCGGCAGAGTGGTGGCATCCGCCAATCTCAACCGGTTCCTGAGCAAAGAGCCGCCACGGTATTCCTACCGGCAGGAAGTGGATCTGCTCATAGTGAAGCGGACCGAAATAGGATATAAGGCCATCGTTGACAGCTCGCACTGGGGAATGGTCTATCAGAACGAAACGTATCACGACCTCAACGTGGGCGACCACTGCAAGGGCTTTGTGAAACTCGTGCGCCCCGATGGGAAAATCGACGTAACGACCGAAATGAACCAGCGCTCGAGAATCCGCGACATTTCACGGAAAATCCTGCAGCACCTCGAGCAAAACGACGGCAAGATGGCACTTAATGACAATTCTTCACCTTCCGACATTATGTCAGCATTCCAATGCAGCAAGAAAGACTTCAAAAAAGCCATCGGGCTGCTGTATAAAAAACGGAAAATTGAAATTTCACCCGAAATCACACTGATTTAGTCCGAAGACTCCGTGTTTGGCACACTTTATGCAATCATTGTTATTTAAACAATAATTTATTTTCTTTATGATTGATTTCTTTAATGATCTTGACGACTCAATGAACTCCGGTTCATCACACATAATGCCCATCTTTGCGGAAGTCACACCGCTTAACGATGAGCAACTGCTCAATCCCGAAGTGCTGAACAACATCCCGGTGCTTCCTTTAAGGAACTCTGTGCTGTTCCCTGGCATGACCCTTCCGGTTGCCGTGGGGCGGCAGAAATCCATTGCGCTTATTCAGGAAGCGCAGGAACGTCACATGCCAATAGCCGTGTTCTGTCAGAAATCAAGCAAAATCGACAATCCCACGGTGAAAGACATCTACGTTGACGGAACCATAGCGGAAATTGTGAAAATACTGGAATTACCCGACAATTCCACCAACGTAATTCTCCAGGGACGTCAGTCGGTCCTGCTCAGAGACGTGGTTACGACCGAACCGTTCATGAGAGGCGTTGTCTCCCCTATTGAAGACGTACTGCCCACGCGCGACGACAAGGAATTCTCTGTTCTCATCACCTCCATAAAAGAGCAGGTGGTGGAGATGTTCCGCAACATGGGCGACGGTTCAAGAGAATTGGCGTTTGCGATGAAAAACATCGACAACCCATTCTATCTCATCAACTTCCTCGCCACAAACATCCCATTTGAAATAGAGCAGAAACAGTCGCTTCTTGAAAACCATTTCCTGAAAAAGCGCGCATATCTGCTCTACTCCATGCTCGCAAAGGAGGCGCAGCTGTTCGAAATCAAGGCGAACATTCAGTCAAAGACTCGCGAGGAAATCTCGCAGCAGCAGCGCGAACACTTCCTGCAGCAGCAGATTCGCACCATTCAGGACGAACTCGGATCCGGTGAAGACGACATTGATGAACTTGAAAAGCGCGCCAACGAAAAGACCTGGCCAGAATATGCCCAGAAGCAGTTCGACAAGGAACTGAAGAAACTTGAGCGGCTAAACCCGCAGTCGCCCGACTATTCGGTGCAGTACTCCTACCTTGACCAGTTGCTCAACCTGCCGTGGTACACATATTCCGAGGACAACTTCGACCTGAAGAAAGTGCAGACGAAACTCGACAACGACCACTATGGTCTTGAGAAAGTGAAGACAAGAATACTTGAGCACCTTGCCGTGCTCAAGCTGCGCGGCGACCTGAAAGCGCCGATAATCTGCCTTTACGGGCCTCCGGGAGTTGGAAAGACATCTCTTGGCAAGTCAATTGCAGAGGCATTGAACCGCAAATATGCGCGCGTATCGCTCGGCGGTCTGCACGACGAAGCCGAAATCCGTGGACATCGCAGGACATATATCGGAGCGCTTCCCGGACGTATCATCGACGCACTTGTGAAATCGGGCACGTCGAACCCTGTCATCGTTCTCGATGAAATCGACAAGGTGGGGCAAGACTACAAGGGCGACCCGTCGTCGGCACTGCTCGAAGTTCTTGACCCCGAGCAGAACAGCCATTTCCACGACAATTACATCGACATCGACTACGATCTGTCGAAAGTGCTTTTCATTGCCACGGCAAACTCACTCGCCACTATCTCGCAACCTCTGCTCGACCGCATGGAGATAATCGACATCAGCGGTTACATTATTGAAGAAAAAATAGAGATTGCCAACCGGCACCTTATCCCGAAACAGCTCCTTGAAAACGGTTTCAAACCTAAGGAAATCTCTTTCGGCAAACCGGCCATCACAAAAATCATCAATTCCTACACGCGCGAATCGGGCGTGAGGGAACTTGAAAAGAAAATCGCGAAAGTGCTCCGCAAAGTGGCATGGCTCAAAGCATCAAACACCAAAACTGACGACGCCTACCCAACCAAGATAACGCCCGAACTCGTCCGCGAATACCTGGGTGCCGAGGAATTTCATTCCGACAACTATGAGGGGAATGAATTCGCCGGAGTGGTTACTGGTCTTGCCTGGACTGCCGTGGGCGGTGAAATCCTCTTCGTGGAGTCGTCGCTCTCAAAAGCCGGAAAGGCCGGCGACAAGCTCACCCTTACCGGAAATCTCGGAGACGTGATGAAGGAATCGGCAATCATTGCCATGCAGTACATCAAGTCGCATGCCAAATCACTCGGAATCGACAGTGAACTTTTCGACAAGTACAACGTTCACATCCATGTTCCGGAAGGCGCAATTCCCAAGGACGGGCCTTCTGCCGGCGTAACAATGGCGACATCGTTGGTTTCCTCGTTCACTCAGCGTAAAGTGCGCGACCACCTTGCCATGACCGGTGAAATCACTCTGCGCGGCAAAGTTCTGCCAGTGGGCGGCATCAAGGAGAAGATTCTTGCCGCCAAGCGTGCCGGTATCACACACATTATTCTGTGCGAAGAGAACAAGAAAGACATTTCCGAGATAAAGGACATTTACCTCAAGGGACTAACGTTCCATTATGTGCGCACTATCAAGGATGTGATTGATTTCGCCATTCTGCCCGATAAGGTAAAGGACGCTATTGAGCTATAAGTTTTCCTCACGATGAAATTCTACTGGCAATTATTCTGCACTTTCCTCAAAATCGGTGTCTTCACTTTTGGAGGAGGATGGGCAATGATTGCCATCATTGAGCGCGAAGTGGTGGACCGTCATCGCTGGATTGGTTCTGAAGACTTCGTGGACCTCCTTGCCCTGGCACAAGCCATGCCGGGAATCCTTGCGGTAAACATCGCCACAGTAATCGGGAACAGACTGCGAGGCTTGAAGGGCAGTTTCGCTGCCGCGTTCGGTACGATCATCCCCTCGTTCGTGATAATACTGCTCATAGCCATATTTCTCACTCCCGAGACGATTAAGAACAATCAGACCATAGCAAGTATTTTCAAGGGCATCCGCCCCGCCGTGGTGGCGCTTATCATTGTTCCAGTCATCACCACGGCGAAGAGCGTTGGAATCACTTGGAAAACCATAGCAATACCCATAGCGGTGGCATTGCTCATCTATTCGGGACTGCCGGTAGTCTCAAACCCCATCCTGTATGTTGTTTTAGGTGCCGTGGCGGGATATATCCATCACCAGCATTCTACGATGAAAGGAGGTGAGTCGAAATGATTCAGACCTATCTCAAACTCATCTGGGCATATCTGAAAATCGGACTCTTCGGATTTGGCGGCGGCTATGCGATGCTCTCTCTCGTGCAGCGCGAGATTGTAGGTTCCGGGTGGATTTCATCTCAAACTTTCACCGATATCGTGGCAATCTCCCAGATGACTCCCGGACCAATAGGCATAAACAGCGCCACCTACATTGGTTATGTGGTTTCCGGCTCTGTATGGGGCTCGATTATTGCCACTCTGACGGTGGTGGCGCCATCGTTCATCCTGGTGCTAATAGCAAGCCGGTATGTTTCAAATCACAGTCAGAGTCCGCTGATAATCGGTGCTTTTTCCGGGCTCCGTCCTGTTGTGGTAGGACTGATTGCCTCTGCGGCTCTGCTTCTCATCAACAGCGAGAACTTCGGCATACTTTGGAACGAGCGACTGATTTCAATCATTATCTGCGTCGCTTCGTTCCTTATCACCTACTTCACAAAGATTCACCCGATTTTCGTGATAATACTTGCAGGAATATCAGGATTTTTCCTTTTCTAAGAAGGCAAACAGTTCGGCAAGGACATACATACTGCCGCCAACAAACACCAAATCGCGAGGACCCGATGCCGCACGTGCAGCCTTATACCCTTCAGCCACACTGCCGTAAGACGCTCCCACTCTGCCAAGATCCTCTGCCATCATCCTAAGGGTTTCCGCAGGCATCGCCCGGCCCACTTTGGCATTAACAAAATAGTATTTTGCCCGTGACTTCGGTAGCAACGAAAGCATTTGCGCCACATCCTTGTCCTTCATGAAACCTATAACGATCCTCAGTGTTTTATAACTGTAACTTTTCAGCTGGACAGATGTCTCGATAAACGCAGGAAGATTGTGACCGGAATCGCAAATCACTTTTGGATGCTCGTTCAGAAGAGTCCATCTCCCGATTAAACCAGTATTCTTGACCACATTGGCAAAACCGGTCAACACCGCCTTGCAACCGATTTCATACTCCAACCCCTGCAATACCTTGACACATTCAAGCACCACGCCCACATTCTTCACTTGATAATTGCCCCATAATGGAGTGCGTATCATCCCGAAATTCCAGGACTTCAACATCAGCCCACCTTTGCGAAACGTCGCTCCGCGCACTTCTCCAGAATCTCCTGCGAGCACAATATGTGAATTTAACTTCCGCGATGTCTCGAGCATTACATCCCTCACTTTTCCGGTAACCTCTCCCACCACAACAGGTGTATTCTCCTTTATTATCCCAGCCTTTTCAGTGGCAATTTCCTCCAGCGTATTACCGAGCAGGTCGGTGTGGTCGTAGCCCACATTGGTAATGACACACAGGTCGGGTCGCAATATGTTTGTGCTGTCGAGCCGTCCGCCAAGTCCAGTCTCTATCACAGCCACATCCACTTGCATATCGGCAAAATATCGGAACGCGAGAATTGTTGTCAGTTCAAAAAACGTGGGGTTTTCCTTGAAATCCATGCTGACACAATCCTCAACAAATTCAATTACTCTTTCGTGAGGAATTGGCATTCCATTCACCTTTATGCGCTCATTGAAATCCACGAAGTGAGGCGAAGTGTACAGTCCCACCTTCATACCGCTCTCCATGAGAATAGAGGCGATAAGATGCGCCACCGACCCCTTCCCGTTTGTTCCGGCAATGTGAATGCTTCTGAATTTCTCATGGGGATTACCGAACAACTCCGACAGACGCAACGTCACATCAAGGCCTGGCTTGTATCCACTCTTGCCTCCATGCTCGTAAGATGCATGCTTGGTGAACAAGTAATCTATTGCCTGCTTATAGGTCATGATTCAAATACTTAGCATATCTTCCTGAAGACCATCGCTAAATCACAGCCTGCACATCGAGCGATATCAGAGCGTCGTTGGGCAATTCCTTCACCGAGAGCGATGTCCTTGCCGGATATGGTTCACGGAATTCCTTTGAATACACAGCGTTCATCTCCCCGAAGAGCGACATTTCCTGCAGCATTACGGTGGTTTTCACCACATTGTCGAGTGTGGCACCGGCATCTGCAAGAATCATCTTCACGTTCTCAATCACCTGACGGGTCTGCTCCTGGATGGTAGGCGGAACTTCCTTTGTCACTGGATTCACCGGCAACTGCCCCGACACGAATATCTGATTTCCGCACTTTATGGCATTGCTGTATGCGCCAAGTTCCTTCGGGGCATTACTTGCTTCTATTTTTTCCTTTATCATAACAGTCAGTTTCTAATTATTCCCGCGAAATCACAATTCTTTAATCAGCAGGTCGCCATTCGCCATCTGTTTCTCGTGAAGCTCATCGAGTTTGTGGGTTATTGCGTCGAATTTCTCATCCACCTTGTGCACGAAATCACGCTCACCACAACATTCAAGCCTACTCCGGACATCATTCACAGTCATGTCGTCGATCTTATATGCCGGCTGATATCCGCGCTCTTTTCCATCCACAATCACCTGGTTCACCAACTCGGCATTGAGCAGATGTTCTATCACCAGATTCAACAGGCGAACCGGATAACGGTAGTCATTGAGCAGCTGTGTTTTCGTTATGGGGGTCTTGTGGTTCTCAAAACGCTTCACTATGATTGCAAGCGTTATAATGATAACCTCCGTGAGATATTTGTGCGAGATGTTGGCGATATTCTTGTTGAAATTGTAGTTTGCGATATTCTGCGAAGCGAATGTCAGCACCACACCCATGAGGGCAATCAGCCACGACAGCTGCATCCATACCAGCAACAGCGGCAGAAAGGCGAAACTTCCATAAATCGCGTTGTATTTCGAAACATATATCTGCCCCGACACGAACAGCCATTGAAGAATCTGAAACACCGTGCCGCACAAGACTCCAACCCACAAGGCATTAGAGAATTTCACTTTTGTGTTGGGTATCATTGCGAACATTCCCGCGAAAACAAACCATGATATAATCCACGGCGTGAAATCGAGGAGATGATGCAGGACGGGGGAAATTACGTTGAATTTATCAAGCGATTGAAATGCATTCGACATATAAATCGATATACCTGCCGAACACACCATCAATATGGGTAAGATTAAGAATATAGCAGTGTAGTCGGTGATTTTCCGGAACAGCGTCCTGTCGTTTTTCACTCCCCAGATTTCATTGAACGAGGATTCAATGTTACTCATCAGGGAAACGAGCGTACATAAAAGGAACAACAGGCCAATCCCAACAAAGA
>JAGCVR010000114.1 GCA_017962285.1 Muribaculaceae bacterium
AAAATCGCCGGCCATGCGAATGTGCTTGTTTTCCCCGACCTGGGAACCGGCAACATTGCCTATAAACTCGTGCAGCGTCTTGCCGGAGCCACCGCAGTGGGACCGGTTCTTCAGGGACTTGCCGCTCCGGTCAACGACTTGTCGCGCGGATGCAGCCCCGACGATATCTACAAGACCCTTATACTTACTTGCAACCAAGCCATTAACAGAAAATAATAACCTTACAATATTTAGAACTTATGAATATATTAGTGCTCAACTGCGGCAGTAGTTCCGTAAAGTACAAACTGATTGAAGTAAAGGCTAACAAGATTTTAGCCGAAGGTGGCATAGAAAAAGTTGGTCTGCCCGGACCGTTCATTAAATTCAAGGACAAGGACGGCAAGAAACGCAAGATGGACCTTGACATTACCGACCATGTGGGTGCCATAAAGGCAATCCTCGACAACCTGACAAGCGCAGAATTCGGCTGCATCGGCAGCTTCAACGAAATCGACGCAGTGGGACACCGCGTGGTGCACGGTGGCGAGAAATTCAACAAGAGCGTTCTTATCAACGACGAGGTTGTGGCAATGATAAAAGAATGCTATGGCATAGCGCCTCTCCACAATCCGGTGAATATGGCAGGAATCGATGCCATCAGCGCCGTTCTGCCCGAAGTGCCACAGGTGGCTGTGTTCGACACGGCATTTCACCAGACCATGCCAGCCAAGGCATATATGTATGCTTTGCCATATAAATACTATAAGGAGGACCATGTGCGCCGCTACGGCTTCCATGGGACAAGCCACCGGTATGTGTCGAAACGTGTCTGCGATTTCCTGAACGTAGATTATAAGACGCAGAGGGTGATTTGCTGCCACATTGGCAATGGCGGCAGTATCACTGCGGTGGAGAATGGACGCAGCATCGATACCAGCATGGGACTCACGCCCACTGAAGGACTGATGATGGGAACCCGTTGTGGCGACCTTGATCCCGGAGCCATACTCTTCCTGATGGTAAAACACAACCTCAGTGCCAAGGACATGCTTGCAATCGTGAACAAGAAGAGTGGAATGCTGGGCGTAACTGAAATCTCATCCGACATGCGCGAGATTGACCAGGCACGCGCAAACGGCAGTGAGCGCGCCCGCATGGGTCTTGACATGTATTGCCACCGCATCACTAAATATGTTGGAGCCTATGCAGCCGAGATGAACGGTGCCGACATAATAGTGTTTACCGGCGGAGTGGGAGAGCACCAGGCCGATGTCCGTGAACTGGTGTGCAGCACACTCGGCTTTATGGGAGTGGAACTCGACAAGGAGGCCAACAATGCCAATTTCGGCGAGGAGCAAGTGATCAGCACACCCGAGTCGAAAGTGAAAGTGGTGGTTATTCCCACAGATGAGGAATATATGATTGCTCACGACACCGAAGCCATAGTGGAAGGTCGTGAACCGTAAAGAATAAGAGAATTTAGTTTTTTGTTTGAAATGTGTAGTCGTGAGATTGCGCATTTCTTTTTTGTTATTAAAGAGTGTTAATTTAGTTAAATTTTGCAAAATTGAGGTGAAAAAGTGGAATCTCTAGCGGGTTTGAGTCGGTTTTGGCATAGGAAAAATTGTTTATATGAATAATAGTTCGTACCTTTGCAGTCCGATTATGTCCGAATAATTTTCGATGGCTTGTGTGAGGGCATTTGGCCGTGTCCGGAGCAAGTTGAGAGAAATGTAATTAACATTTAATCAGGAAAAAGAAAGTGAATACTTTAAGTTACAAAACAGAATCGGTTAATGCCGGTAACGTTCAGAAGAATTGGGTAGTCATCGATGCTACCGATCAAGTGCTTGGCCGTCTTTGCGCCAAAGTTGCTTTAGTGCTTCGTGGAAAGCATAAGCCAACCTACACTCCTCATGTTGACTGTGGGGACAACGTAATCATCATCAATGCCGACAAGGTCCGCCTCACCGGAAACAAGTGGGAAGGTCGTGAATATGTGCGCTACACTGGCTATCCCGGTGGACAGCGTTTCTTCACTCCCGCCGACTTGCTGAAGAAGTCGCAGGGCAAGAGCGGTAAGGCTGGTATGCACCCCTTGTTTGTCAAGGTAGTGAAAGGCATGCTGCCCAAGAACAAACTTGGTGCCAAGCTGCTCACAAATCTTTATGTGTACAATGGTGAGAACCATCCACATGAGGCACAACAACCACAAGTATTAGATATCAACAAAATCAAATAAGAAAATTGAAGTATGGAAAAAATTAATGCAGTAGGACGTCGTAAAGCAGCCGTTGCTCGTGTATTTTTCAGCGAAGGTAAAGGCGAGATCACTATTAACCGACGCAGTCTTGAGAAATATTTCCCTTCTCCAATACTTCAATTCATCGTTAAGCAACCGCTTAACACCGTTGAGGCAGTTGAGAAGTATGACATTAAGGTGAACCTCATGGGTGGCGGATACAAAGGCCAGGCCGAAGCTCTTCGTCTTGCCATTGCACGCGCTCTTGTTAAAATCAACCCCGAGGACAAAGCCGCCCTTCGTCGCGAAGGCTTCATGACCCGCGACCCACGTGCTGTGGAGCGCAAGAAACCGGGTCAGCCAAAGGCACGCAAAAGATTCCAGTTCAGCAAGCGTTAATCTGTGTTTTATTCAGACACGTTTTCTTCTTGCAAAACTCGGAACGAGTTTAGTATCCAAATTGCATAGACTCATCTCTCCCTGCAGGACCGATGGCTACTATGTGATTGATTAAGTAGAAAGTAAACAAAAAACAATTTTTTAAACAATGCAAACACCAACATTTGAACAATTATTAGAGGCTACCTGTCATTTCGGACACCTCAAACGTAAATGGAATCCCGCAATGGCTCCCTACATATTTATGGAGCGCAATGGTATCCACATCATCGACCTTTACAAGACTCAGGCTAAGCTTGAAGTTGCCGCAAACGCAATGAAAGAGATTGCAAAACGCGGTCACCGCATTCTTTTCGTGGCCACCAAGAAGCAGGCTAAGCAAGTGGTTGAGGATCGCGCCAAATCAGTGGAGATGCCTTACGTTATCGAGCGCTGGCCGGGTGGTATGCTCACCAACTTCCCCACAATCCGCAAGGCTGTGAAGAAGATGACTTCAATCGACAAGATGAAAACCGACGGCACATTCGACAACATGTCGAAGCGCGAAAGACTTCAGATTGAGCGTCAGCGTGCGAAACTCGAGAAGAACCTTGGCAGTATCGCCGACCTTAACCGTCTGCCCGCAGCTCTGTTCGTAGTGGACGTTCTAAAAGAGAAAATCGCTGTTGCCGAGGCTAACCGTCTGGGCATCCCCGTGTTCGGTATCGTTGACACAAACAGCGACCCCACTTCGGTTGAATATGCTATTCCAGCAAATGACGACGCTTCAAAGTCGATCGACATCATTCTCAGCACCATCTGTGCAGCAATTCAGGAAGGTCTTGAGGAGCGCAAAGTTGAGAAGATCGACAATAAGGACGAGGCAGCCGAAGGCGAAGAAGTGGTTGCTGCAAAACCGCGTCGCGCCCGCGTTCGTAGAAAAGTAGCCGAGGAAGCCGCAGAGGCTCCTGAAGCAGTTGCCGAAGAGCCAAAGGCAGAGGAGCCAGTAGCCGAGACTGAAGAATAATCGATATTAATCATTTTTAAAACATACAAGACAATGTCACTTATAGATGATATAAAGAAATTGCGCAACCTTACCGGTGCCGGTCTGGTTGATTGCAAGAAAGCTTTGCTTGAGTCGGGCAATGACATGGAGAAGGCAAAAGAACTCATTCGCAAACGTGGTCAGGCTATCGCAGCCAAGCGTGAAGACCGTGCTGCAGCCGAGGGTGTGGCTCTCGGAAAGTCCGATGGCGATTTCGCTGCTATCGTAGCACTTAAATGCGAGACCGACTTTGTGGCTTCGAATGAGAAGTTTATCGCACTGACCAAGAACATTCTTGATGTAGCTGTTGCAAACCGCGTTAAGAGCCTCGATGAGTTGAAAGACACTCAACTCGATGGCAAGAGCGTTGCTGAGCAAATCACTGCTCTGAGCGGAATCACCGGAGAGAAGATGGAACTCGGAGGCTATGAATGTCTCGCAGCTCCTTCGGTATCGGTTTACAACCACTTCAACAAGAAACTTGCTGTGCTCGTTGCTTTCAATAAAGTGGGAGATGCCACTGTGGAAAAGGAAATTGCAATGCAGGTTGCCACTTCCAACCCAATCGCTGCTACCCGCGAGCAAATCTCGAAAGAGACAATCGATCAGGAGTATCAGGTTGCAATCGACAAGACTAAGGCTGAGCAGGTTGAAAAAGCCGTTGCCAACGCTCTTAAGAAAGCCGGCTTCAATCCTTACTACTGCGCTACTGAAGAGCATCAGGACGAGGCTATCCGCAAGGGCTACATGACACCTGAACAGGTTGAAGAGGCCAAGGCTATCATGGCTAAGACAGCCGAGCAGAAACTTGCTACCATGCCCGCACAGATGATTGAGCAAATCGCACAGGGTCGTATCAACAAGTTCTATCAGCAGAACGTCCTTATGGAGCAGCCTTACGAGGCCGACACTACCAACAAGATGACAATCGCCGAGTTCCTCGCAAAGAGCGACAGCGAGCTTAAGGCTATCGACTTCAAGCGCGTGAACCTGAACGTGGACTAATCCGGACTTAGACATCCTTAGATATCTCAGGGCTGCCTTAGCAAAGGCGGCCCTGATAATTTTTGCACATTCATTTTTCACTTTCCGCTGCAATTTATTCGGAGTGGATGAAGAAAATTTTTAAAAGACTTGACATTTAATAAAATTATGACTATCTTTGTTTTTCAAATATTTTAAAAACTATAATGGCATGAATACTAATTTTATTCCCGATTCGGAAATGATCATCAACAGCGATGGTTCCATTTTCCACATTCATCTTCGTCCGGACCAGTTGTGCGACAATATCATTGTATGCGGTGACCCTGGGCGCGTGAACATGATTGCATCTTATTTCGACACACAGGACTTTGAGGTGTCGAGCCGTGAATTCCACACTATCGGAGGAACCTACAAGGGGAAACCGGTGATGTGTCTGTCGCATGGCATTGGCGGTGATAACATCGACATTGTGGTAAATGAGCTCGACGCTCTTGCCAACGTTGATTTTGAAACCCGCATGCCTCGCGAGAAGCACCGCGCGCTGAATATCGTGCGTATCGGTACTTCGGGCGGTCTGCAGCCTTATGTTCCCGTGGGAACTCCCGTGATAGCAGCCAAGGGAATCGGCTTCGACGGTGTGCTCAACTTCTATGCCGGACGCAATGCCGTGAGCGACCTTGAATTTGAGAAGGCATTCTGTGAATTCGTTGGATGGAATCCACTGTGGGCAAAACCCTATGTTGTTGATGCCGATGAGGAACTTGTGAAGAAGATTGGCCGCGACGACATGGTGAGAGGTTACACAATCTCTGCCAACGGCTTCTATGGACCGCAGGGACGTATGGTTCGTCTTGAACTTGCCGATCCTGAACTGAATCACAAGATTGAGAAATTTGAATATAACGGCGGACACATCACAAACTATGAGATGGAGAGTGCCGCTCTGCAGGGTCTGGCCCGTATCATGGGGCACCATGCCATCACAATCTGCTCCATCATCGCAAACCGTGTGGCAACCAATGCCAATCCAAACTACAAGACTGCGGTCAACGACCTCGTGGGTATTGTACTCGACCGTCTGCTTGGCGACTAATCACATCAGAAGATATATACGAAAATGAGGGAGTGCTGACTGGCACTCCCTCTTATGTTTACTATAGGATGTAATGCTGTTTATTCTGTCAGAGCAGCAATCACTTTCTCGCCAAGTCTGGTCTTCTTTTCGATATGTTCGTTGACCGTGCAGACAAAACCATTGCTCTCGAAGTCACCGCGCACCTGCTCGAAGTCTTGAAGTTTTGTGCGTTTGCTTCCGTCGGCGCCGAAGCCGGTCATTGAAGCGATGGAGATCTCTTTCTTAGCGTCCTCATAGAGCATCTTGTCGAGACTGACCACAGCATCCTGCCATTTCCTGACGATTTCCACTACATCGTCACGGGTGATTTGAGCCATGTCGATGTTGAAGAATTCACCCATCTGTGAATAAGCCCATGTCCACTCGTATTCATAATAGTTCTCATGCATCTGCTGGAATGCCTCATTGATGGTCTTCAACCTGATATCAGGTGTCTCCTCTATTTCCTCAATCAGACTGTTGACAAGCGATTTTGGAGCAATGAGACCGCTGATGTCAACCCAGTCGCCCAGACCAACTTCAGATTGAGCCTTAAGCAAAACTCTCAATTCCTCATCGCTGTGAACCGGATTGTTCTCAATCCGGCTGATTATGCTGTTGCCGAGGAACTTGGTTATAGCCATATTATAATACTCGATTCCCTTAATCAGAGAACTCTTTCTTATTCTTGTGTCCTGGTAGGAATATTCTTCCGACAGACGCCCTGATACATCCCTGAGAGATTCAAGAATATCGATACCGCGAATCATCTTCTGGATAGTGTAGGGCGAGAGCAGATTATAGTTGATGTGATCCAGTAATGTTGAATCCTTGCGTTTGTCTCTCTTGGGCCACTTCTGCGAGTCTCTGATTGTTCCCACACTCCGCAGGTTTACGCCCGGCACGAGGTAGGTCTTGTTGTTTTGCTCAATCAGATAAGAGAATGGCAGGTTCGATGTGTCGGCATTATGCACGTGTCGTCCCATCACAAGCGAGAATGCGCCAACTCTTGCAGGCCACAGAACGTAGGAGTCGGATGCAGTCTTAGAGCCGCGTTCCATGATTCCCTGATGGATGGGGCCAAGTTTATACATGTGATTACTCTGGTTG
>JAGCVR010000115.1 GCA_017962285.1 Muribaculaceae bacterium
GAGCCTATTTGACCTGTATGGGCAATTACCTTGGAAAAGCCGGTATGGGTGAAGAAATTTCTTGGTTCTATGCCATCCAAGGTATCGTATCAATTTTCATGCCGACACTGCTTGGTATTGTCGGCGACAAGTGGATTCAGCCACAGCGTTTGCTCGGCATCTGCCATCTTCTGGCAGGAGCAGCGATGATTGGACTGTTCTACATGGGAATGCAGGCTGATGCTGCAGGCGTTTTGCCCGACAAGGTTGCATTCATCACCATGTACACACTGAGTGTGGCATTCTATATGCCCACGCTTGCACTGTCGAATACCGCCGCTTTCACCATTCTCAAAGAGAACGGAATGGACACGGTGAAAGACTTCCCGCCCATCCGCGTGTTTGGCACTATTGGTTTCATCGCTACAATGTGGTTCGTTAACTGCGCATACCTCGATAATGGTTCATTTGGATTCACACTCGGCGAAAATGCGTTCAAGTTCCAGTACACCCACCTGCAATTCCTTGTTTCTGGAATCCTCAGCATCGTTTTGTTCGTATACTGCTTCACACTGCCCGAGTGCAAGCTTGTCAAGAAAGAAAACACTTCGCTTTCCGATACTTTGGGTCTGAGTGCATTCAAACTCTTCAAATCCAAAAAGATGGCGATGTTCTTCATCTTCTCCATGCTGCTTGGAATGTCGCTGCAGGTAACCAACGGTTTTGCCACTCCGTTCCTCACTCACTTCAAGGATGACCCGGCTCTTGCCAACACATTTGCCGCAAACAACGCCACAATGCTCGTGTCGCTCTCACAGATAGCCGAGGCATTGTGCATCCTGCTCATACCGTTCTTCCTGAAACGTTATGGAATCAAGACTGTGATGCTCATCGCCATGGTGGCATGGGTGTTCCGCTTCGGATTCTTCGGTCTGGGACGTCCCGACATGCCAGGCGTGCTCCTGTTTGTTCTTTCCTGCCTTGTATATGGTGTTGCCTTCGACTTCTTCAACGTGTCGGGTGCAATGTTTGTGGACAACGAGTGCGACCCCAAGGTGAAAGCTTCGGCACAAGGTCTGTTCATGCTTATGACCAACGGTTTGGGCGCTACCATCGGCACCCTCGCAGCAGGTAAGGTTGTGAACATCTTCTGCCAATGGAACGAAAACGGATATCTCGTAGGCGACTGGACCACCACATGGCTAATCTTCGCAGGATTTGCCCTTGTTGTGGCTGTATCCTTCCAGATACTGTTCAAGTACAAACACAATCCCGATGCAATCGGTGAGATAAAACATTAAAAACATCACTATCTTAAGCGTACGGGAGGCACCTCAAACTGCCTCCCCTACACTTAAAAAACTTATCATGCACAGATTTTACGCCCCCGATATTGAACGCACACTCACACTTCCCGATGAGGAAGCGCGACACTGCGTGCGGGTGCTTCGTCTCACCGAAGGCGACTCCATTGAAGTGACCGACGGGAAAGGGAACCGTTTTCTGTGCGAAATCACCATCGCAAATGCCAAGAACTGCATGGTGAACATTCTTGAAAAAAAACAAGAACCCACACACTGGGGCTGCCTGTTGGCTCTTGCAGTAGCCCCGACAAAGAACTTGGACCGCATGGAGTGGATGACTGAGAAAGTTACTGAAATGGGTATCGATGAAATCACTCCCATGCTATGCGACAACAGCGAACGACGTGTTCTGAAAACCGAGCGGTTGAAGAAAATCGCCGTCAGCGCAATGAAGCAGTCGCTGAAATGCCAGTTGCCGGTGGTGAACGAACTCACCGCTTTTGAAAAAATAATTGCCACGAAGTTTTCCGGGCAGAAATTCATTGCCTACTGCGACCCAGCCCTGCCTCGATCCGAACGCAGGGAAATGGCAAAGGAATACGTTGCGGGAAGCAATGCAATGATTCTTATCGGTCCCGAAGGGGACTTCTCCCCGCTTGAAGTGCAGCAAGCCCTCAATGCGGGATTCATACCGGTCTCGCTGGGACAAAGCCGTCTCAGAACCGAGACTGCAGCCGTCATGGCTTGCGCCATGTGGCACACTCTGACATTAAACCAAACGAAGGTTTAATGGTCAAATAAGACGAATTTTCAAAAAAGACACGCATAGGTGTGTCTTGAAACATTATAAATGACGAAAGAAAAACGATGATACAAGATTTAATAGCACAAGCCAACGGCAACTTCTTCCTGTTTGCTGGTCCTTGTGTGATAGAGGGCGAAGAGATGGCTATGGACATCGCCGAGCAGGCGCTTCGCATCACGCAGAGGCTGGGCATCCCCTATGTTTTCAAGGGAAGTTACCGGAAAGCGAACCGCAGCCGTATCGACTCCTTCACCGGAATCGGCGATGAAAAAGCCCTGCGCATACTCCGCAAGGTGGGCGAGTCTTTCGGCATTCCGGTAGTTACCGACATCCACACCCCCGACGAGGCCAATGTGGCTGCACAGTATGTGGATGTACTCCAAATCCCGGCATTCCTCTGCCGACAGACCGACCTGCTTGTGGCTGCCGCCAGGACCGGGCGGGCGGTGAATATCAAGAAAGGACAGTTCCTCTCGCCTGAAGCGATGAAACATGCCGTGCAGAAAGTGCGCGACGCGGGAAACAACGATGTGGCAATCACTGAGCGCGGCACCACTTTCGGGTATCAGGACCTGGTAGTGGACTTCCGTGGAATTCCCACAATGAGGAAGTTTGCGCCTGTCATCATGGACGTTACCCACTCGCTCCAGCAACCAAACCAGACAGCCGGTGTAACCGGAGGTCTGCCGGAACTCATTGAGCCGATGGCTCGAGCGGCTGTGGCCGTGGGTGTGGATGGAATTTTCCTGGAAACGCACCAAAACCCCAGCGTGGCGAAAAGCGACGGAGCCAACATGCTCCGCCTCGAATTGCTCGACGGACTTCTCACACGCCTTTGCCGCCTGCGCAAAGCATGTATGGAATAAGATTAAAAATGAATTTCAAACAAATAAATAATTATTTCAAAGACTCACTCATGAAGATTAGAAACATTATCCTTTTGATAGCGATTGTTGTAACTGCCTCTGTCTTCGCTCAAAGCACAGACAGCGATGAAGCTCTGCGCAAGCAGATTAAAGAGGCCGTTATGAAGGTTTACGACGAAGAATTAGAGAAGGCTCCCGGTGACTACAACCTGCGCTTCGCCCGTGCAAACCAGCATTATTACAACGGTGATTTTGCGTATGCTCTCGACGATGCCGACAAAGTACTGGAACTTGTTCCGAAAAAAGAAAAGGAACTTATTTTCGATGTGCACATGCTCCGCGCAAAAGTTTTTGACGCACAAGGCAACATCAATGCCGAAGTGGAC
Organism: Muribaculaceae bacterium; assembly: GCA_017962285.1. Taxonomy (GTDB): domain Bacteria; phylum Bacteroidota; class Bacteroidia; order Bacteroidales; family Muribaculaceae; genus Sodaliphilus. The sequence goes on from JAGCVR010000115.1 coordinate 3,341, forward strand.
GCCCTGCGTGAAGCGAACCAGCTTAATCCGTCTTCGCTAAGCTGTATTGATATGCTCGGCAAGGTGGCTTACAAAATGAATGACCTTGACGCTGCCGAAAAGAACTTCCAAGTTATTCTACGCGACAATCAGATGAACTACGATGCTCTCTACTGGATGGCAAAGGTGGAAGCTAAACGCGGCAACGGAGAAAAGGCTGCCGAATATGCCGACCGTGCGGTGGCACTGTTCCCCGCCGAGGAACAGGTTTACATTAACCGCTCCGACGTGCTGTGCATGCTCAATCAGTATCAGCCCGCCGCTCAGGACCTCATCTCAGCATTAAGCGTCTCCAACGATAACGGTGCCGCCATTCAGGCTCTGGTGCAAATGAGCGATACTCACTACGACGACGTTATCGGCGCTCTCGATTTCTCCATCAGCAAAGCTCCTCGTGTGGGAATGTTCTATTATATCAAGGCTTCAATTGCCATGGGGCACTTCCACTATGCACAGGCGCTCAACAGCTTCAATGCCATTATCAATAACAATCTTTACAGCACTCCCGGCATTTATTTCAACACCGCAAAGTGTCAGTACGAACTCACCAAATACGACGATGCTCTTGCTAACGTAAACAAGGCTATCGCTACCGACGACAACTGGGAGTATAGCCTGCTTAAGGCAAGAATCCTCATGGCAAAAGGCGAAAACAATTTCGACAATGCCATGGCTTCCATAAATCACGCCGCTTCGCTCAATCCCGAAGATATTTCGGTGATGATCGCAAAGGCTCATCTGCTTCTCGCCCAGCGCAAAAACGACGATGCCATAAAGGTGCTCGACAAAGCCATCACGGCTCACCCCGAATCATCCGAAGCGCTGCTACTGCGCGGCTGGACACACAAGTATCGCCTGCGCGACGAAGCTCTGGCACAAAAGGATTTCGAAAAAGTGCTCCTTAATGGCAGCTCGCTCCACGCACTTCGCGGTTTTGCGCTTCACGAAGTGGGACGCGACGACGAAGCACGCCAGTGGGCGAAGGATGTGATTCAAGAAGGCATCCTTCCTGGTGGCGAGACTTATTACTACGCAGCAGCACTGATGAGCGACATTGGCGACAAAGATGAAGCGAAAGACTACATGGAAAGTTGCCTTGCCAACGGTTTCGGCAGCCTGTACGAAGTTAACGTAAACGAGAACCCCTACGTTAATCTGAAACTGGTACGCCGACTGCCATTCTTCGCTGAACTTGTTCAGAAATACGCCAAGAATTTCTGAAACAAACAGCCCATGGCTTAATTTACTGGTTTTAACCGGCTACACGAATGACTGGAACGGTTGTCAGAAATACGGGCAGTTGGTATGTTGTTCACACACCTGAAGGTGACCTTAACTGCAAGATTAAAGGTAACTTCAGGCTCAAGGGATTGCGGTGCACGAATCCCGTTGCCGTGGGCGACAACGTAACCGTGGAGCTCCGCGGTGACGGCTCGTGCTTCATCGTGGAAATAGCACCGCGGAAGAACTACATCATACGCCGGGCAAGCAATCTTTCCAAAGAATTCCAGATAATTGCCGCCAACGTGGACCGGGCATTGCTGGTGGTGACGCTTGCTTTCCCGGAGACCAACACCACCTTCATCGACCGTTTCCTTGCCACTGCCGAAGCCTACGACGTTCCCGCCACCATCATCATAAACAAGGTGGACCTTCTCACGCAGGGAGAGGAACGGCAGTTGCTCCAGGCCGTTTCCAATCTTTACCGCACCATTGGTTACGACGTGCTGCACACATCCACTTTGACCGGCGAGGGAATCAGTTCTCTAAAAGAAATCGTCAAGGACAAGACATCGCTTATTTCAGGGAATTCCGGAGTGGGGAAAAGTTCCATAATAAACTGTCTTGTCCCTGATGCACGCCTGCGCACAGGCGAAGTGAGCGACGTGCATCGCACCGGGATGCACACCACTACTTTCAGCGAAATGCTCGATGTGCCTACCGGCGGGAAAGTAATCGACACCCCGGGCGTGAAGGGGTTCGGCACCATCGATTTCAACCGTAACGAGGTGGCGCACTATTTCCCCGAGATTTTCAGCGCTTCGGCTCGATGCAAGTATGGAAACTGCACCCACACACATGAACCTGGATGCGCTGTGAGAGATGCCGTAGAGCAGCACTTCATCAGCGAATCACGCTACGCAAGCTACCTCAGCATTCTGGGCGATGACCCTGACGACAAGTATCGAAAGGCGTTTTAGGCTTTGACATAAGTTTTTAGTTGTAAGCAATGTTTGAAATGAGAAAGTGTTCTGTAATCATATTATGCCTGGTGGCACTGATGTGCTCAATATCAGCAAGTGGGGTCGAAGACACACGGATGCGTATCTTCGACAGCCAAGTGAAGACTGTAGCAGTCAACCCCTTGAGCAATCCGTATTTTCCTCCCATTATTGCGCTTAACGGCGACGACCGGATTGTTGTGAGTTTCGACTACCTCGACTACGACGTGCACTATCTGCGCTACAGCATCACTCACTGCAATGCCGACTGGCAGCCGTCGATGCTGATGGAAAGTGAATACGTGGATGGATTCAATTATGCCGACATCGAGGATTACGAGCAGAGCGATGCAACTTTCGTGCACTATTACAACTATAATTTCTGCATCCCTAACGACAACTTCATAATTACCAAAAGCGGTAATTACCTCCTGAAAGTCTATGAACAGGACGACCCAGACAAGGTGTTGTTCCAGACCCGCTTCATGGTGAGCGAGAACTCGGTGAATGTCCGTGCCGACGTCACTTCGAGAACTGATGTGGACTACAACAACGAGCACCAGCAGGTTAGTTTCGAAGTAATGAGCCGAACCCGCGGACAAATCCGCGACCCCTACTCCGAAATCACCGCAGTGGTCACCCAGAACTCAAGAACCGACAATCAGGTCGTGGTGAACCGCCCTCTTATGGTCGGCGCCGACAAGATTACCTATAACCACAACCGGAGCTTGATTTTCGAAGCCGGCAACGAATATCGCAGGATGGAAATGGTGAACATCAATTCCATCAACATGGGCGTGCAACGGATTCAGTATTTTGAACCGCTCTACCACGCCACGCTTTTCACCGACCAACCAAGGGCTGACGTACAATACCTCTACGACCAGACTCAGTTCGGACGCTTCACAATTCGCAACGCCAACTATGACGACCAGAGCAACGTCACAGCCGATTATGTGATGACACATTTCACCCTCGACACGGGCGGCGCGCCGCTGA
>JAGCVR010000116.1 GCA_017962285.1 Muribaculaceae bacterium
GAAACTGCCGTTGTCGATAAGCAGGAATTTATGGAAGAAAACGACCGCATCTGGGGCAAGAAGGTGGTTACCGACGCCGGACAGAGCGACGAGGTGCAGCCGGGTCAGATTATCACTGCCCGCAAGCTGCGCGACATCAACTCCGCTCTCAAGCGCCGCGACATGAAACTTGTCAAGGTTCGCGATGCCGTGCCTGCAACGAGCGAACAGATACTGCAAGGTATCACCCGTGCCGCTCTGCAGACCAAGAGCTTCATGTCGGCAGCCTCCTTCCAGGAAACTACCAAGGTGCTCAACGAGGCAGCCATCAACGGCAAGACCGACAACCTCGAGGGTATGAAGGAAAACGTGGTTTGCGGACACCTCATTCCCGCCGGTACCGGTCTGCGCGAGTTCCAGTCGCTCATCGTGGGCGACCGCGACGAACTGGCGCGTGCCGAACTGTTCCGCGAGCAGGAAGCCGAAGTGGAGGCTGAATAATCAGCCAAAATGTGTGAGCCGCAGCCGCGGCACTCGCACCCCATGCAAAGGAAACAAATTGTATTTTCCATAGCATATAGTTTTACCACCATGGTTCATCAATGGCCATGGTGGTTTTTTTACGCCCCCATTGCCAAAAACACATCATTCAGTGAGCTCTCCCGGCAAGGGAGATGTCTCTGTATTACGAGACGCAGTCTCGTACACCAGCCCTCCTCATCCTCCTCATTTTTTGCGATTTCTCAATCAAATTCGTAAAAAAATGTAGTTTTTTTACCAAAAATAAAAAATATTTATTATCTTTGGGGGTGATAGATATTTTATTTCACTCGGTCGTGATAACAGCCAATATGTAGTGAATAAAGACGATTAAGGAAATTGACTAAATTTATTAACCTAAATATTAACCAATTAACTATTTTATTATGAAATTAAAATCTACTCTTACACTTCTGTGCGCATTGTTCGCTACATGCGCATGGGCGGGAATACCCGATGGAGTGGGAGGAGGTAATCGCCGCGCAGCTGATGGCTTTAACGATCAGGCGTGGGAGATTTTCTTCGACAACACCCTCACGTCGCACTCCAAGCTCGGTAATCTGAATGCGCTTCAGTGGACCTGCACTGGTGCCACTACGCATCCCGAAGGACCAAACGCTCCCAACGGGGAGTCGCTGGCCAGAAAAGCAGCATTTGTGGCTGTTGCTGATGGTGGCGATGTGGTGTTCACTTCCCCTTACGACTTCCACGATCAAAAGGGCTGGAGCGGCCACAACTTCAAGTATGTGGCAATCAACGCCATCGTGTATAATGCCGACGGCAGCGCTTCCACTTTCCAGCCTCAGTTCAAGTTCCTCGGCTTCTCCGAGCGTACCGATCCTGCTGGAGATTTTCGCGATCCTGGCCAGGACATCACCTTCTCTTTCGATGCCATGGATGACAACAGCACTTGCCGTCAGACTGTCTGGTCGAACACCAAGGACTACAATGGATCCTGTCTTTGCCGTCAGTTCCAGATAATCTTCCCGAATCTGCAGGCTGGCAGCGTGGTGAAACTCTTTGGCGTGGGTCTCTATTGCTCTTATGCCGAAGAGCTTAGCACTGCCATAGCTCCAGATCAAAGTAAAGCCGTCCAGTGGTTCGACTACGACCTTGGTGCGTTGGGACAGTCCTATTGGGGCTATGAAAATCCCACCACTAACAATGTGAACAACACTGCTTTCTCCTATATGCCGCGTATCGGTTGCGACTCGTTGGTAACGCTGGCCGCACTCGGTAATCAGATTGTGGAAGGCCTCACCTTTACTGGAAAATTAAGCTACGACCGTCAGCCCTCATGGGGTGACCCCAATGCTTTCCGCAACGGTAAGAACACTCTCACCAACGAGGAGGCGCTGAAGACATTCGGTCAGTGGTACGACTACACCATCGAAGTTTCCGAGCCTTGCTATGCCAACATCAACCTGGTGATTGGCGGTAACTATGCCAACTGGAGTGCTATCGCAAACGGCTGGGGCGGAAACGGCGACAACATCGTGAGTCTTTCTGATATGCCCGGCACCGTATGGCCCCGTCGCTATCTGTTTTCTTACGTGCTCAGCGTTGACGGCAGGAACATCGACGTGGCAGATAACTATAAGAAGTATCCAACCTTCTATAAGACCATTATTCCGCAGGGAGGTAGCTTGAATTCGGCGAACTACTACTCTGCCGCTGAGTTCCTCGACCTGCTCGACCATCCCGAGGACTGGGTGAACTATCCCGCCAACGGTCTCGACACACGTACCGACACGCTTCACTTGTGGCCAGGCTCAATCTACGGCAACGAGTGGGTTCCGTTCTCATCGGCTGAAAGACACCCGGCACTGGGCGACCAGTATGTGAACATTCCTCTCACCGCAGGTAAGCACACAATCCGTGTGAAGAAACTTGTGGGTGCCGGCGACGTTTACGACGGATTCGTAATCAAGACTTCCGCATTGACCGACGTTCCCGTGAGCGCTATCACGGTCAGCCCGTCTTCGATAAACACCCTCACGGCTCAAGGCACTACTCTGAGCTACACCATTACTCCACCTAATGCCACTAACCAGGATGTGTCCTGGAGTTGCGACAACGCACAGGTGAGCATCACCGACAATGGCGACGGCACAATCACCGTGGCATATCACGGCGTGGAATCTGACGCTTCGGGCGCAACTATTACTGCAACTGCCGACGACGGCTGGGGCGCAACCGCCACAGTGCCAATCACAAAGATGAAGGGCAGCAATTCCAACTATCCCGATGCTACTCCAATTCCGGCTGGAACCATCAAGAACTCGTGGACTTACATAGGCGGTCTGGTCAAGAGCGACCTCACGACAAATCCTATCGAAGGCAACCGCATCACTACTCCATGGACCGTTACAGGTGCCAAGCAGATCCGCGCCAATGCTTCTACCGCCCACCGCTCGTGGGCTGGTGCAGTGGCTGAAGGCGGCGACGTTATCTTCTGCACCGAGCAGACAGATGATTACAACGCAGCCGACGGCAGTCCTACGAATATCGCTGTGACCGTGATTACTTATAACGAAAACGGCTCCAACTCGATTTTCGAGCCCGTTCTTCGCCTCACTAACACCAACGACGGTTCTACCAAGGCTGTGAAACTGGGTCTTGCCGATGATTCTCCAAATCGCCAGACTTTCACCACCGTGGGCTTGAGTATTGGCTTGTTAAACAACCACTTCAACAAGGTTGAGGTTATCTTCCCCGATCTTGACGAGAACAGCGTGGTGAGCCTTACCGGTATTCAGTTCGAACTTAACGGAACACGCAACCTCGCTCCAAGTTCCACAGTCTATATTCCTTCCCACTTCTACGACCAGGGCGGTCAAGACGTGGCTTACCACAGCTACATGAACCGCAATGCTTGGGAAGTGTACTGGCGTCGTACCGACGTTGACAGTGTGAATATTGAGGGCGGATTCGCTAATGTAAATACTGGAATGGATGCGGCAGGTGCCACTTCAGGTCTGGAATACGGATATCTGGAGAACATTCACGGTCCCGGTGGAATGGGCGGAAACCCCGAAAACATCTGTGGATTGGCAAACGATAACAACAACAGCATGCCTTGGACATATGCTCAGGCAACCGACTACTATGGCACTTGGTTCAACTATACCGTGAACGTAACAGCTCCGGTTTATGCTTCGGTGAACATCTCAACTGCTCAGCGCTTCGCTCACGCTGTGGGCAACGTTAACGGCAACGGCGACCGCGGTATTGTTCTCACCCCAGAAGGAAACAAGATGGTGTGGAGCCGTCGTTATGCCGGTGGCGCTTATGTGCTCAACCTCGACGGCAATAACATTGCCACTAACCAGAAATCGTTCCCGTCGATCATGAAGAGACCGGATAGAATCTACACGAAGAATGGTGTAGCAGGAGACGACGCTTACACAGTTGAAGAATGGGCCGACTATAAGGCTGTGATCGATGATCCTACCCAGTGGACCAGCACTCTGCTCGAGGATGGCGCACCTAACGACACCCTCTTCACATGGGCTAACGTTACAAATGATTACCACGGAACCGACCATCGCAACTTCTACATCGACAAGATGGTGAATCCCGATGCCGGTGACCAGTGGGTAATGATTCCGCTCGCCGCAGGTAAGCACACCTTCAAGATCAAGAACGTGTATGGACGCTACAACTCTCTGGGTACCATCGAAATCAAGGCTGGCGCTGAAGTTACTCCGGTAACCCAGATTCGTCTCCGCGACCACACCGATGGCATTATCGCTGAACTTGATAAGGACTATCCCGAAACGGTGACTTATCAGGTGATACCTAACAATGCTACGAACATGGCATTGGACATCACTTGTACCGATCCCGATGTGAAATGGGTGGTTAAAGAAGTGGATACCAGAGGCATCGGAACAATCGTGTTCAGCTATGAGCCCGAGACACCGGCTGCTGGCGCGCCACGCAAGGTACGCCGCAAAGCCGATGGCAATCCTGCAACCATCACCATTGCATCTGCCGACGCATTCTCAAGCGCAAGCCCCATCACCCTCTCTGTGGGAATGCTTACTGGCGTGGAAGAAGTGAATGCCACTAAGCAGGTTGAGAAAGTTCTCTACTACAACCCGCTCGGTATCGTAAGCGAAGAACCATTCCCCGGACTTAACGTGGTGGTTACAACTTACAACGACGGCTCAAAGGCAACCCGCAAAGTGGTGAAATAAGACGTTAGATTTTAGACGTTAGAACTTAGATATTTTGAGGGGCGTTCCCAGCACGGGAGCGCCCCTCTTTTTTCCCGAATTGTTAATAACTTTTCTGAAAACTTTTGTTGCTTTTTTCTCAAAATTTCCCTAACTTTGAAAATGATATTTAACCTAATGAACAATGCATATCGTAGTAGCCGGAAATATAGGTAGCGGCAAGTCCACGCTAACCGAAATGCTCGCCAAGCATTATGGGTGGAAACCTCAGTATGAGTCGGTTACGAACAATCCTTATCTCGAGGACTACTATGCCGACCTGCACCGATGGTCGTTCAATCTCGAAGTGTATTTCCTCAAGGAACGCTTCCGCGACCTGCTGCAGATTTCTCGCTCCTCCGAAACCATTATCCAGGACCGATCCATCTTCGAAGGGGTGTATGTCTTCATGGCAAACAACAAGGCTATGGGGCACCTCTCCGACCGCGACTTCCAGACCTATATGGATCTCTTCGCACAGATGCTTGCCGTGGTCAAGATGCCCGACCTGATGATTTACCTCCGCGCTTCGGTTTCGCATCTCGTGGCTAACATCCGCCGCCGCGGACGCGACTACGAGCAGACCATGCAGCTGGTCTATCTCGAAAACCTCAACGCGCGATACGAGGAATTCATCACCAAGCATTATCCGGGACGAGTGATGATTGTGGACAAGGACAACCTTGACTTCCAGCACAACACCGCCGACTTCCTCTCAATAACAAAACGCATCGACCAACTCTTCTACGGGCTCTTCCCGGAAACAACCAATAATTCAGACTTACCCTTAAAACTCGAATAGTTATGCATATAGCAGTAGCAGGAAACATCGGATGTGGGAAAACCACCCTCACAGGAATGCTCGCCAAGCGTTACGGATGGCAGCCAAGATACGAATCGGTTAGCGATAATCCTTACCTCGAGGATTTCTATGCCGACATGAACCGGTGGTCGTTCAATCTCCAGATTTATTTCCTGAACAGGCGCTTCAAGGAAGTGGTGGAGATTTCAAAGACCCAGGATGTGATTATCCAGGACCGTACCATCTACGAGGATGCGTGCATCTTTGCACCCAACCTGCACGGACAAGGGTTTATGTCCGATCGCGATTTCCAGACCTATCAGGACTTGTTCGAGCTGATGATGTCGATGGTGAAGAAACCTGAACTGATGATTTATATCCGCTCGTCAATCTCCACTCTGGTGTCGCAGATCCAGAAACGCGGACGCGAGTACGAGCAGACCATGCGAATCGACTATCTGCAGGGTCTTGAGGAACGCTATGAAAAATGGATCGCTGCCTACGACGGACCTCTTCTCATTATTGATGGCGACACATGCAAATTCGGCGACGACCCCAAGCACTTCAAGCAGGTGACCGACCGCATCGATGCCATGCTCTTCGGCCTCTTCCCCGCCATCTGATCTTTATAGAATACTAGCCTTTCGAGCCGTTCTAGCCTGGCTAGATGGGCTAGCCCGGCTATCTCTGCCAGCCCCTCCGGTTAATTCGCTAAAGCTTCATGAACGTTGATAATCCGCTGGTTGCTGCTGCCGCGGAACAGCAGCGACGTGTCGCGGAGCGATTCCACGAACCTGCCCTCCACCACCGTGTCCACTTTCCGCACCACATCCAGCAGATCCTGCTCACCGAGAATCTCTTCCCACGTGAAACCCGTGTAAAGCCACACGTTAAGCCCCAGTTCCTTTATCTTCTCCACTAATTCAGCCACTTCACCGGGATGGTAGAGTGGGTCGCCGCCCGTGAGCGTTACAGGCATCTCGTTATATTCCACCACATCCATTATCTGGCTCAGGCTCATTTCGGTGCCGGCGGTGAAATCCCACGACTGCGGGTTGTGGCACCCGGCGCAGCCGTGCCTGCACCCGGCGAGATATATCGATGTCCTCAAGCCCGGACCATCCACCGATGTCCCCTCTATTATCCGCAATACTCGCATAATGACAGATGCTGACGCTGATTATTTGTGCACCACGCGGTCGGCAAGCTCGGCAAGTTTGCCCGAGTTCCAGCGGTCGGTGGTTCCCACGAGGTATCCGGTGATGCGCTGCAGGCGGTCGATATGGGTGCTGCCGCATTTCGGGCACTCAGTAAGTCCCTCGGTGGCATCCTCGTAGCCGCACTCCATGCAGCGGTTGCGGTTGTGGTTCACCGAGCCGTAACCTATATTGTAGCGATCCATGAGATCCACAATGTCGCTGATTGCCTGTGGGTTGTGTGTGGCGTCGCCGTCGATTTCCACATAGAAGATGTTTCCGGCGCGCGTCAGGTCATGATAAGGTGCTTCCACCTCGGCTTTGTGCTTTGGACTGCAGTGGTAGTAAACGGGGACGTGGTTGGAGTTGGTGTAGTAAATCTTGTCGGTTACTCCAGGTATTTCTCCGAAATCCTTACGGTCGCGGCGTGTGAATTTGCCGCTCAATCCTTCGGCTGGTGTGGCGAGAACGCTGAAATTGTGCTTGTAGCGCTCGCTGAATTCCACCGATTTGTCGCGCATGCGAGTCACAATACGGATTCCCAGCTTCTGACTCTCGGCATCCTCGCCGTGGTGCTTGCCGGTAAGGGCGATGAGGCATTCGGCGAGCCCTATGAAGCCTATACCAAGGGTGCCCTGGTTTATCACAGGCTCAATGCTCTCGTTGGGCTTCAGCTTGTCGGCTCCGTTCCACAGCTGAGCCATCAGCAGCGGGAACTGCTTCGCAAACGCCGTCTTCTGGAAGTCGTAGCGGTCGCAGAGCTGACGGGCGGTAACCTCGAGCATGTTGTCGAGTTTGCGGAAAAATTCCTCGATGCGGGCTTCGCGGTCCTCGATCTTCATGCACTCTATGGCGAGCCGCACGATGTTGATTGTGGAGAAGGATAGGTTGCCGCGGCCTATTGAGGTCTTCTCGCCGAAACGGTTCTCGAATACACGCGTGCGGCAGCCCATCGTGGCAACTTCGTAGCGGTAACGCTCGGGGTCGTCGATGCGCCAAAGTTCATGCTGGTTGTATGGGGTGTCGAGGTTTACAAAGTTGGGGAAGAACCGGCGCGCCGTAACCTTGCATGCCAGCTGGTAGAGGTCGTAGTTGCGGTCGGTGGGAAGGTAGCTCACGCCGCGTTTCTTCTTCCATATCTGAATGGGGAAAATGGCTGTGGCGCCATTGCCCACTCCCTCGTAGGTGGAGTGAAGAAGCTCACGGATTATGCAGCGGCCTTCGGCGCTGGTGTCGGTGCCGTAATTTATTGAGCTGAACACCACCTGGTTTCCTCCGCGCGAGTGGATGGTGTTCATGTTGTGGATAAATGCCTCCATCGCTTGATGAACGCGCTGGGCGGTGCGGTTGATTGCATGCTGCTTGGCACGTTCTTTCCCTGTTAGGCCTTCAAGTGGCTTGATTATGAAGTCATCTATCTCGCAGTCGTAGAGGTCGCTCAGGTCTTCGCCCTGCATCGCTTCTACGTTCTTCACCTCTTCCACGAAACTCTTGCGGACAAATGGAGCCAGGTAGAAATCGAATGCCGGAATCGCCTGACCGCCGTGCATTTCGTTCTGTGCGGTCTCCATCGAGATGCAGGCGAGCACGCTTGCCGTTTCTATGCGCTTTGCGGGACGAGATTCTCCGTGGTTGGCGAAGAAACCGTTGCGCAGTATCTTGTCCAGTGGGTGCTGCACGCAGGTGAGGCTCTTGGTGGGGTAGTAGTCCTTGTCGTGGATGTGGAGGTAATTGTTGCGCACTGCTTCGCGGGCTTCCTCGCTCAGCAGGTAGTCGTCGACAAACGGCTTGGTGGTTTCGCTGGCGAACTTCATCATCATTCCAGCCGGCGAGTCGGCGTTCATGTTGGCATTCTCGCGGGTGATGTCGTTGTTCTTGGCATTGATTATCTCAAGGAAGATGTCGCGCGTCTTGGCTTTTCTCGCCACGCTGCGTTTGTGGCGGTAGTTGATGTAGCACCGTGCCACTTCCTTGCGCGGACTCTTCATCAGTTCCAGTTCCACCATGTCCTGGATTTCCTCCACGGTCATCTGGTCTTTGCCGTGTGCGCCGATGCGGTCGGCTATCCTCTGAATAAGCGATTCGTCCTCACCTCCGTCGGTGTGGAGCATTGCCTTGCGTATCGCTGCCTTAATCTTTTCCTCGTTGTATCCCACAATGCGCCCGTCGCGCTTTACCACTGTTTGAATCATATCGTTTTATGTTATAGGTTTTTAGATGAAAATGCGAGTGGAAGTTGCCTGAAACGGGTCTTTCCAATCGCATTGCAAAGTTAATAAAGTGCTTAAAAATGGCAAATAATTTCAACAAAAAATTTTCAAAAAATTTTTTTTGGAAAACTTTTTCGCCTATGCAAAAACATAAAACGCAGACAATCAGTAAATTGAAAAAATTTTTGGAAAACTTCAAGAAAATCTCGCTTTCCAGAAATAAAAAATTGTTTTTCGCTGGGCTGGCCGCTCTAGCCTCTCTGGAAAATCTAGATCGGCTAGCCAGGCTATTTCCTTTTTCACTCCCTCGGGCGTGGCCCGATTACTTCCTGCGCTCACAGCGCATTACTCCACCTTTCACTTCCTGCGCGAAGCGCATTAAAAGCCTATTTCTTTATGAATTTCGCACCGTCCCAGGTGAAGGAAAGATTCAGTTTCGGGTTGTCCTTGTGTTTGAGTTTGATTTCCTTGCCGTAGCGTGGCAGCTCTATGTCGTACTGATGGAAATCTATGGTGCGTCCCAGCAGTTTTTCCGGAACAATCGGGCGCCATAACACTTCGTTCTTCAGCACGCGGTAGAACATCATGTCGTTCACGCACAGATGTATTTCGCAGTCATCGTCATCGTCGGTGTAGGTAGCGTTGGGGTCTTCTTCGGGAGCGTTGAAGCCGGGCACTATGTATTCATAGCCAATCAGGGCAACACCCACCAGGGTTGAGCCGTCAGTGCAGCGCCAGTGGCACATCTGCATCTTGTATTCCAGCTCGGTGGCGACTTCTGCGCTGATGTAGCCGTTCTGCTTGTCGATTACGTATTCGCCGTACTCTTTCCGTCCCAGCATCACAGCAATAACATTCTGCATCAAATCGTTGGGATAGGCATTGGAAAACCCCAGGAAGTAATCTAAAATATTGGGATTGTCTTCGTAGGAACCGGTGTAGAGGTTCTGGTTGCGCCATTCTTTCTCTATCTGGCTGAACGCGAGCGAGTGGTCGCCAAAGTTGTATTCTTCGGCGTTAAGCTTCATAATGCCGAGTGCCATGAGCGCGAGTAAAATCAGCTTTTTCATAATCTTGTGGTTTTATATTATTATATAATGTGTGATGTCCACCACAAATATATAACAATTCGTGATGCTTTGCAAGTTTTATCGGATTATCCTTAATGATTCCTGTTTCAGCTGATGCGGCTCCAGTTCTCGTGCTTGTCGAAGAGGAAACGCATCTGCCGGTCGAGCAGCAAGCCGTCGGATGTGGAAAGCTCAGGGTCGGCATTCAGCACTTCTTCGGCATCGTCGCGCGCAAGTTGGAGTATCTGCCCGTCCTGAGCCAGCGATGCTATGCGCAGGTTCAGCGGGATTCCGCTCTGCTGCGTCCCTTCCAGGTCGCCGGGGCCGCGGAGCCGCATGTCTTCTTCGGCAACCACGAAGCCGTCGTTGGTCTGTGTCATCACTTCCAATCGGTGGCGGGTGTCGCGTGCCAGTTGGTATTTGCTCATCAGAATGCAGTAGGACTGGTCTGAACCGCGTCCCACCCTGCCGCGCAACTGGTGCAGCTGCGACAGTCCGAAACGCTCAGCGTTCTCTATCACCATCACGCTGGCGTTGGGCACATTCACACCCACTTCAATCACCGTGGTGGCAACCAGGATGTGTGCCTCGCCACGCACAAACTGTCCCATCTGATAGTCTTTCTCCGCCGGTTTCATCCGTCCGTGAACGTAGCACACCTTGTAGTGCGGGAAAGTCTCGCGGATCAGTTCATAGCCTTCCTCAAGTGCCTTGAGGTCGCTTTTCTCACTCTCTTCTATCAGCGGATACACGATATAAATCTGTCGCCCTTTGCGCAGTTCCTGACCCACAAACCGGTAAACCTGTTCATGCTGATCTTCGTAGCGGAGCAGGGTGGTGACGGGCTTGCGTCCGGGGGGCAGCTCGTCTATCACGCTCACGTCGAGGTCGCCATACACGGTCATCGCCAGCGTGCGGGGAATGGGGGTGGCAGTCATCACCAGCACGTGGGGCGCAATGGTGTTCTTCCGCCACAGCCGTGCCCGCTGGGCGACTCCGAAACGGTGCTGCTCATCGATGACGGCAAGACCGAGGTTGCTGAAACGCACTTTCTCCTCAATCAGCGCGTGGGTGCCGATGAGTATCTGCAGTTCCCCGCTTTCCAGGCGGGTATGTATCTCGTCGCGCAGCTTCTTGCGCGTGCTTCCCGTAAGCAGCGCCACGCTGACTCCGATTCTCTCTGCCATTGCTCTGATTGTCTCGTAGTGCTGTGTGGCGAGGATTTCGGTCGGTGCCATGATACATGCCTGAAATCCGTTGTCAAGCGCAAGGAGCATCGTCATGAATGCCACAATGGTCTTTCCGCTACCCACGTCGCCCTGCAGCAGGCGATTCATCTGCTTGCCGGAGCCCAGGTCCTGCCGAATCACACGGATTACTCGTTTCTGTGCGCCGGTAAGGGGGAATTCCATGTGATTCTTGTAGAATCCGTTGAAATAGTCGCCCACATGCTTGAAAATCAGTCCCGGTAACTTGGCGTTGCGGTTTTTTACATAGCGCAGGATGTTCAGTTGCAGAAAAAACAATTCCTCATATTTGAGCCTGAACTGCGCCTGCTGGAGCGTGCGCACGTCGGATGGCAGGTGGATGTTTGTCAGTGCGTCGGCAAGGGGCATCAGCCTGCGTTTCTGCAGTAGCCACTGTGGTAGTGTGTCGGGGAGTCGTTTCACCACCGGCAGTTCCAGGAGCGACGCCACAAGTTTCGCTATGGCGCGAGAGGTGAACGAGCGGTTACGCAGTTTCTCAGTCAGGTTATACACTCCCTGCAGACCTGTGGGCACGGCTTGGGGGTTGTAGGTGTCCACTTCGGGGTGCGCAATGCTGTAGTGGTTGCGAAAGAGCTGTGGCTTGCCGAATATCACATATTCCACGCCGGTATGCAGACTCTCCTGAATGGACTTCACACGGTTGAACCATACTACTTCTATGGTCCCGGTTCCGTCGGTGAACAGGGCATTCAGCCGTCGGCGCGCTCCTTCGCCCTGCGTGGCAAAGGAGATGAAACGTCCCCGCAGCTGGACGTAAGGCACATCGCCTTCAAGGTCGGCTATGCGGTGAATCGTGGAGCGGTCCACGTAGCGGAACGGAAAGTAGTAGAGCAGGTCGTAATAGGTGTGGATGTCGAGCTCTTTAGCGAGCAGTTCCGAACGTTTCGGTCCAACACCGCGCAGGTATTTTATGTCGAGTTTCGCAAGGTTGTTCATCGCTGCGAGAGAATCAGTTCGGCAATGGCAATGTCGGTTGGGTGCGTAATCTTGATGTTCAGAGGGTCGCCGGCACTGAGGGCTATTTGGTTGCCGGCACTTTCCCACACCGAGGCATCGTCGGTGAATGTGTCGGAGTAGGGCTGACGGTAGGCTTCATGGAGCATATCGGCGCGGAACACCTGTGGGGTCTGCACTGCACGGAGCAGATTGCGGTTGAGTGTGGTGCTGCGGCTGCCGTCGGCATCAAGTTGCCGTATAGTGTCGGTAACCGCTATGGCTGGAACTGCCGCCGTGTGCATCCTTGCCACCACGAAAGCATCGGTTATCACCTGCCGGCTCACGAGGGGACGCACGCCGTCGTGCACCGCTATCAGTTCGTCGGCTCCGCTGCCGGTTGCACCAAGGGCATTTTTCACCGAAGCGTACCGGCTGTCGCCACCTGCCACAACGCGGTGGTCGATGTCAAACTTATGTTTTCGGCACAGCGAGTGCCAGTAATCAATCTGATTTTTGGGCAATGCCACCACAATCTTGCAGTCGCCCTCCAGTGCTGAGTAAAACGCACGGATTGAGCGCATCAGCACCGGTTCACCGCCAAGTTCCAGAAACTGCTTGGGCACCGCCGAACCGAAACGTGTGCCACTGCCTCCTGCCACTATTATCACCCATTTGTTCATATCGTAAATCAGTCTGTTACAAGCGATTTCTTACTGCTTACCTTATCTTGCTTCACTTCAGTCTTCACCGGCCATCGGTCTTTCATCAGCGGCAACGTGTAGTAGATGCTCAGCGTTGCTGCCAGTGAACTGTTGCGGGGGCCGTAACCGGGAATATACCACGGACGGCTGTTCTCCGTTGACTTATAGTTGAAAATGCCGTGATATTTCACCTGCCAGCCGGCTGAAATGTTTTTCCACACCTTCACCCTGAGCCCAAGCGCTATTTCGCCCCAGAGGGCGTGCGATTTCTCGCCGGTGATGTCAAGCGTTCGTTCTTCTTTCCAGTAATTCTCTTTCAGGGTTATGTCGGTAATGTCGTAGCGGAAAGTGCTGTAACCGAGCCTCAACCCCACAAATGCCTGATAGGCAGGCTCTTTCTTGAACAGCAGATTATAGTTGAACCCCACGCGGAAATATGGCGACAGCTTGCCTTTGTAGGTGTAGCTCTGGTCGTCGGGCGTAACCTTGGCGCGGCCCAGACCAACCTCAATGACTGGTTGAAGACGGTTCCACATGTTAAGCGTGGCACTCAGGTCCACTCCTCCGTATTTCTGACCGAATGCCATGAGGACCGGGTCCAGAATGTTGATTCCGAACGTAACGTCGGTCAGGATGGGGTAGTGCGGATATATCTTCCTAAGCGAGTCCTTGCGTTCCTGCGCTTTCGCCTGGGCGGTGTCGCCAACCACGTATTGTCGGATAATCTCTTCACTCGTCCCCTTGGGTGGAGTGAGCACAGTGTTGGTGGCGGGACGGACTGGCGTAATGCGGCGCACCACGGAATCGGCCTGTGCCGAAATCTGCGGGACAAAAACCGTAAGAGCCAACAATATTAACGCTATGCGCTTCATCCGTTCTCCTCCTCGCTCTCATCCTCTAATAAAACATTCACCCTGATGCGGACAGCCGTGCGGTCCACGTTGGTAATCACCGGGTCGGATATCTCCACGGATGTTATCACGTGATTTGTGGTGCTGTAGTCGGTGATTGTGAAGAAATACATCACGCCGCACTCTTTCGACACGAAAAACGGCTTCGACTGATAATTGATTGTGATGGTGTCGCGCAGATCTTTCACATCGGTATAGTCGAGCACAAACCTTGTCTGCTCTGCCGACGGTCTCAGCGGCAGGTAGAACTCACTCACCGTGGCAGTGTCCACAATCAGTGTGTCGCCAGGAGCTCCTATGGCATACACCGCAAGATTCTTTATCGACACGGCGGTCGTGCCC
>JAGCVR010000117.1 GCA_017962285.1 Muribaculaceae bacterium
CACGAATACTTGGGATTCTCGTAGGGGAAGAAACCGCAGAATGCGAGACGTTTCTGGGTAGTGTACTGACCATTCTGGATGGTGTAGGCCGTTCCGGTTTTCCCGGCAATCTCCACTTTGTCGCTGCGAACCCACTTGCGTGCAGTGCCACGGTCGCCCCACACCACATCGTGCAGCATGATGCGAAGCTTTTTCGCATTCTCCGGGCTGCACACCTGCTGGCGGATGTAACTCACCGGTACAATCGAGTCGGGTTCACCCTCGCGCGAAAGTTTTTTAACCAGATGCGGACGGACATACTTTCCGTCGTTGGCAATGGCATTGTAGATTGCCAGAGTGCTTAGCGGCGGAATAAGGGATGAATAGCCGAAGCACATACGGGTCAGCGCCACACGGTCGGCCTTTTTACGCCCAAGGCGCTGAAGCACCGGGGTCTTCTCTCCACCGATGCCGGAGTTGATAGGATCAAAGAATCCCATCTCTTCAAGACGGTCGTGGAATTTACCCGGATCAGTGGCGTATTTGCGTGTGATTATCTTCGACATTCCTATATTAGACGATGTCTCAATAATCTCTCGTGGCGACAAAGCTGCGCCTCCATGCGGGTCTTTTATGGGTCGGCCCTCATAGTTCCACACCGAACCTGTCTGAATCTTCTCGTCAATGTCGCTTACTATTCCGTCTTCAAGTGCCACCATCATTGATATGGGTTTCATCACCGAGCCGGGCTCATAGCCCAGAACAGCATTGTTCTTACCCTCGATATAATCGCCGAACGTGTCGTCCCATTCAAGATTGGAAATAGCCTTGATTTCGCCGGTCTTCACCTCCATGAGAATAGCGGTACCCCACTTGGCGTCTGTTTCCTTGCACATATCATAGAGCTCGGTCTCCACAATATCCTGCAGGCCCACATTGATTGTAGTGGTGATGTCGTAACCTTTCTTGGCTGGCTTGACCTCCCATTTCTTTATGTTCGACGTGAGTTGTATCCATTTTTCCACTCCAGGAGTGCCGTAAAGCAGCGAGTCGAGGGCCATTTCCAGTCCCGACCTGCCGTGCTTTGTGCGGCTGGTTTCATTCTCGCTCACACTTCCTATGCTTCGCGATGCCATTGAGCCATAGGGCTTGC
Organism: Muribaculaceae bacterium; assembly: GCA_017962285.1. Lineage (GTDB taxonomy): Bacteria > Bacteroidota > Bacteroidia > Bacteroidales > Muribaculaceae > Sodaliphilus. The sequence goes on from JAGCVR010000117.1 coordinate 1,133, forward strand.
TCCGCTTTGGTTCTTTCTCATAGTAAAAACCACTCTTGTTCTTTTTCTGATTGAGAAAAGGAAATGTGCGAAGCCGCTTGTATTCCGAATGAGTAAGCAACCGCCCCACCAGGCGGAACGAACGTTTTTTCTTGGCTTTCCCGTCTTCCAGTTTCTCCTGCCACTGCTCCGCGGTCATGCTGGGGTCGAAAGCGTGAAGGCTGTCGCAGAGTGCCGGCAGACAAGCATAGAAGACAGAATCGTTGATTCCCGCCGTCTTCCAGTCGATTCGAGCCGTATAGAACAGCAGGTTAGCCGCCAGCACCGACCCGTCGTCGGCAAGGAGCATTCCGCGTTCGGGCATCTTTTCGCTCTCACGTGTGAGCACACTGTCGGCCTTTGCGTTCCACGCCGGAGCGTGGACTATCGTGGTCTTAAACAAGGTGTAGCCAATCCATGACGCAAACATCAATATACATAGTATCAGCCACAGGGAACGCCCCAATATATGATCTTTGTTCGACTTTTTCATTTTGCGGAGAGTTTATAGGGTGGTTGATCGGGTGCGGTGAGATTGATGCGCATTGTATCGATGAATTGCTTCATCTGGCTCTCGCGTATCATTGAGTTGTACTTTGCGCTTGCGTTCACGCAATCTGTGCGGGCATTATCCAGTTCTTCCGTAAGCATCATCACTTTCTCCAGGTTACTCTGGGTCTCGTATTTCTGGGCGATATAGGTCAGCATCATTATCGTCACTGCAATGATGTAGGCCCAGTTCTGCCGATAGAAATCAAACGACACAAACAACTTCCCCTGAATCACTCGCTTCAGGAAACTGAGTGGTCCTCGACCAAGACTTTTCTTTTTTTTGTTATTGCCCGACATTGATATTTCGTTTTCTTGTTATCAACTATGATTATCACACTTTGCCTAAGCGTCGTAAATTCGCTCGGCTATCCGCAGTTTGGCACTTCGTGAACGCGGATTCTGCTCCACCTCATCGCCTCCCGGCACTATCACCTTGCTGTTAACGGCCTTAAAGGGCGTGATAATGCGTCCATAGAAGTCTTTCTCTATCTTTCCGTCAACGTTTCCACTGCGGATGAAATTCTTCACCAGCCGGTCTTCGAGCGAATGATATGTTATCACGGCGAGCCGACCTCCTGGATTGAGCACTTCCACACACTGGCTGAGCAGACTCTTCAAAGCCGTCATTTCTCCGTTAACTTCGATGCGCAGCGCCTGGAAAACCTGCGCGAGTTCTTTCTTCTCCTGCGACAGACGGATGTGAGGCCGTACCACGGCGAGTAAATCTCCAATGGTGTTTACAGGCTTGCTGTCTCGCGTCGCCATAATGCTGTGAGCAATTCGCCGTGCCTGACGCAACTCGCCATAGAGATAGAACACGTCGGCAAGCTGCTCCTCGCTGTAGTCCGAGAGGACTTTGCGCGCGTCAAGAGAGCCGCTCTTGTTCATCCTCATGTCGAGTAATCCGTCGTCATACCTGAACGAGAAACCTCGCGACGGGTCATCGAAATGATGCGACGAAACGCCCAAGTCGGCGAGTATGCCATCCACCTTCTGCACGCCATAATACCTGAGAAAATTCTTCAGAAACGCGAAATTGCTGTGTACAAATGTAAACCGGTTGTCGTCGATGCTGTTTTCGCGAGCCTCAATGTCCTGATCGAACGAAAGCAACCGCCCACCCGCACCAAGCCTGCTCAATATAGCGCGGCTATGCCCACCACCGCCAAACGTCACATCAACATAAATCCCATCGGGATTGATGTCAAGTCCCGAAATGGTCTCATTGAGCAATGCAGGTGTGTGGTAAGTTGTCGTCATGATTTTACTTCGCTGATTTACTTTTCTTAATTCGGGAGCAGGATTGTCTAAAACACTAAAATTCAGCCTCCGAATTGGGTTGTAAAGTTACAAACAAACTTGCATAGTTTGCAAATTTAAATTCACTTTTTTTCATTGGATTTGAAAAAAGTTATTAACAACCCTTTTTCGGACGTCTGATGATGCGGAGTTTGGGAAATTAACTTTTGAAAATTCAGGCAACTTACATTTCAAAACACGAACTAAGTGTTTACACAAAAAACAGCCGGGCATCTACCCGGCTGCTTCATGCATCCTCAGTTGAGGAAAAATACTGTATTACACGTGTTTAGAATGGTTTTTCGCCACTCTCCGTGAATGATTCAAACAATGCGTTAGCAAGACTGGAAGCACCGATGCGGAACAATCCGTTGTTCAGCCACTCTTCGCCAAGAACCTCTTTAACTATGGTATAGTACTTCACAGCCTCTTCCGTAGTGCGGACTCCTCCCGAAGGTTTGAAACCGATTTTCACGCCGTGCTTCTCATAATATTCCTTAATGCACTGGCACATTACATAAGCAGCTTCAAGGCTTGCGCCCGGATAAATCTTACCTGTTGACGTCTTGATGAAATCAGCGCCCGAATACATTGCCAGCAACGATGCTTTCTTGATGTTCTCGGCTGTCTTGAGCAAACCGGTTTCGAGAATCACCTTCAAGTGGTGCTCGCCCATCACGTGCTTAATTTCGCTGATTTCGTCGCACAGTTCCTCATAAGCGCCATCGCGGAAATATCCCACATTGAGAACGATGTCCACCTCGTCGGCACCATCGGCGAGAGCGAGAGCAGTTTCTGCCACTTTCGTCTCGAGGTGAGCCTGCGACGACGGGAAGCAGGCACTGCAAACAGCGATATTCACATCGCTCACTTCAAGGTTCGCACGTACCACACCGGCAAAATTAGAATATACACAAATGGCTGCCACATTCTTATATTCCGGATATTTAACCCAGTAATCATTCACTTTCTTAGTAAATGCAGCCACACTCTGCTCACTGTCCTCGGTCCCAAGTGTAGTGAGGTCAACACAGTTGAGCAAGAACTGATATACGTCCTTGCGCTGGTTTTCTGCTTCATGTTCAGCGAGCAGCTTTTCAACGGCAGCTTTTACCTGCGCATCATCACTTACTACATTACTTCCTGCTAAAACGCTCTGATACTTGTCAAGAGCTTCATGATTGTGTTCCATAAAAAATCTTTTTCTTAATGTTTATGTTAATTTATGTGAGTTTTTCATTATTCTTATGCCGAAGCGCATCCCTGCCGGTTTTTTTCTCGAAATTCCGTTCAAGAGCCTCACTGAGATTCACCCCTGTCTGGTTGGCAATACAGATGAGCACCCAGAGCACATCGGCGAGTTCATCGCCAAGATATGCGTTTTCCTCGCCTTTCTTAAACGACTGATCGCCGTAACGACGCGACATCACACGCGCCACCTCTCCCACTTCCTCGGTGAGAACCGCCATGTTTGTGAGTTCGCTGAAATACCGCACGCCATAACGACGTATCCATTCATCAACCCGTTTCTGCGCCTCGTCAATTGTCATAACCTTACAAAGTTAATACTTAATTTTCGAATCCACAAGTATTGTAATCGGACCATCGTTAATTAATTCCACCTGCATATCGGCACCAAAGACACCCTTCTTTACTTCCCTGCCCAGCAAATCACTAACCACCGAGCAATAATGCTCATAGAGCGGAATGGTGAGTTCGTGACCCGCCGCGTGAATGTAAGACGGACGGTTACCCTTCTTGGTTGAAGCGTTCAGTGTAAACTGACTTACCGCCAGCACCTCTCCGCCTACTTCAGCCACGCTTCGGTTCATCACTCCGTTTTCGTCGTTGAAAATGCGCATGTTCACAGTCTTCTGCGCAAGCCACTCGGCATCGGACGTATCGTCGCCCACAGCGACCCCCACGAGCACCATGAGCCCCTCTCCTATCTGACTGTGAATCTCGCCTTTTATCGTCACGGAAGACCGCCTAACTCTCTGTATTACTATCCTCATTAATTAATATATTTAAGCGTTCAGCATTAAGGTGTTCATGGATGGAGGAAGCCTTCTTCTCCCCCACCACAGCAGCAATCTGCTCCAAAGAAGCCTGACGGAGCCGCTTGAGGCTCTTGAAATGCTTAAGCAGAATGGTTTTCGTGGCTGGACCAATGCCTTTTATGTCATCAAGTTCCGACTTAATCTGGGCCTTGCTGCGGCGATTGCGATGGTGCTCTATCCCGAAACGGTGCGACTCGTCGCGCAGACGCTGGATAACCCGCAGTGTCTCGCTGTTTTTATCAACGTACAGAGGCACGTTGTCGCCAGGGAAATAAATCTCGTCAAGGCGCTTGGCTATACCAACCACCGAAATCTGCCCATGAAGCCCAATCTCGTCAAGTGCTTCGATAGCGGCTGAAATCTGCCCTTTACCGCCGTCGAGGACAATCAGTTGCGGCAAGTCCTGCATCTCGGCTAGCAATCGGGAATACCGACGGTTTATCACTTCTTTCATGCTGGCGAAATCATCGGGGCCCTCCACGGTTTTAATATTGAAATGCCGATAGTCCCGCTTCGATGGCTTTCCGTTGACAAACACCACGCACGAAGCCACAGGTTGCGCTCCCTGTATATTGGAGTTGTCGAAGCACTCAATCCGCCTGGGCAACTCCGGCAGATGAAGGTCCTTCTGTATCTGAGTCAGAAGTCTCGTTGTGCGCTGCTCGGGATTCAGCTTCTCCATCCGCTTGATTTTGTCGGCCCTGTATTGCTCAGCGTTTTTCAGGGAAATTTCAAGCAGCTTCCGCTTGTCGCCGCGCTGGGGAACCATAAAATGGATATCGGCAAACTCCGTGTCGGGCAACACATTAACTATTGTCTCCTTCACATCATCACGCTGATATGTCTCGGCAAACCGGTGGCGAAGCTCCTCAACGGAAAGCGACATCAGGTGGCCGTCGGTTTCATCGATTTCGTTCTGCTGCAAACGGAATTCCAGGGTAAAACACTGAACTATCGAGCCGTGCCTGAGATGAAGATAGTTGACATAAGCCGCAGTTTCATCCCTCACGAGCGAGAACACATCGGTGTTATGTATCTGAGGCGTAACCACCACTGAACGAGCACGATACTTGTCCACAAGCATGTATTTTCTCTTGAGAACCTCAGCTTCTTCGAAGCGCAGCTGAGACGAAAGCACCGTCATTTCTTCAATGAGATAATCGCACAGTTGTTTCGTGTCGCCATTGAGAATCTGCCTTATCTCATCCATATATTCCTTATATTTGTCGGCACTCACCTTGCCCTGACAACACCCTTCACAATTCTTAATATGATACTGAAGGCACAACCGGTGCTTCAATGCCGAAATGGTTTCCGGTGTTATCGAATGTCGGCAGGTGCGAATAGGATACAATTCCCGTATCAAATCCATTATGGTTTTTGCCACTTCAACCTTAGGATATGGGCCAAAACTCTTCGCGCCCCTGGGCAACGCATCACGCGTCATGAACACCCGTGGATACATCTCATTGGTGACACATATCCACGGATAAGACTTGTCGTCTTTCAGCATCACATTGTAACGAGGTTGCAGCTCTTTAATCAGACTGTTTTCAAGGTCAAGGGCCTCCTCCTCATTATTGACGACCGTATATTCCAAATCATGTATGTTGCGCACGAGCACATTAGTCCGAGCCACCGCATGAACCTTGTTGAAATAAGAACTCACACGGCGCTTCAGGTTCTTTGCCTTGCCCACATATATTATCTCTCCATCGCTGTTCTTGTAGCGATACACGCCGGGCGAATCAGGCAAAAGACTGATCTTCAGTTTCAGCTCGTCGCTCAATTCAGGGAATTATATTGTAAACCTAAAATTCGAACAATGTCTTCACGTCCACGTCTGCCGGGAACAATGCGCGTCCGTTAAGTTCGCTAAGGCTGCAGATGAAACTGATGTAAA
>JAGCVR010000118.1 GCA_017962285.1 Muribaculaceae bacterium
CATCGAACAGAAGTTTCATGAATGGACTCAGCTGTTCAAGGTCGGTGTAAAACTCATCGGCTACAAAGCCAAAAGTGAGCCTTATCCATAGCGCCGTGAAGAGGATTCGTTTTATGGCCAGGGCTTTTGAATTCATCGCACCGTGGGGGTTATCTTGCCATCAGCTAACTGTCACTCTTCGGAAAAAGAGCCATAGCCATACTTCGCAGCATCGCTTTTGTCTTTCACATCGTTCAGGACAAGGGCGCAGTTGGGCAGTTGGCCGCGTTCACGCGAAAGGTTGAATTCTCCGATCAGGTTGCGGTTGGTGAAATTGGCCTTGGTTACGAAAATAATCAGGTTGGCATGTTTCGTAAGAGCGAAAGTGTCGCTGACCAAAGTAGTTGGAGCAGAATCTATCACAATGATGTCGTAGGCTTGTTTAAGCTCGCTGAGCAGTTCGGTGGTTCTGTCGCTCACAAGAAGCTCCGATGGGTTGGGGGGTATCACTCCGCCCACAAGCACATCGAGACCGGAAACTGCCGGCACGCTTTGAACAATGTCAGACACCGATACATTCGTCTGCGACAGATATGATGTAACACCAGGACTGCTCTTTAACGCCAGCATCTCGCTCAGTTTGGGGTTGCGGATGTCCATTCCCACCAATGCCACTCGCTTGCCGAGCAGGGCAAACGATGCTGCCGTGTTGAGGCTCACGAAGGATTTTCCCTCACCGCTCACCGAGGAGGTTACCAGTATCACCTTGTCGCTCGCCGATGGCATCATAAACTGAACATTGTTGCGGATAAGGCGGAATTGCTCGGCTATCGGCGTTGTCTTCCCTGAAAGCACCACCAGGTTCTCCCCATTTTTGTTGTGGCCTATTTCTCCCAGAAGAGGAGCATTCGTAAGAGCGCTCAGTTCTGCCTGCGTGTCGAATTTAGTGCGCAGCATGTCCTTGAAGTACAGCAGAAGCATGGGGATTATCAATCCCAAAAGGAATGCAATGCCAAGCACAAAGCCGGTCTTGGGCTTGTCGGGAGTGGTTTGTGCAAACGGACGGTCCACAACCTTGCCTTTGGGGCTTGATGCCGCAAGGGCAAGTACGTTTTCTTCACGCTTCTGAAGAAGGAATGTGTAGAGCGCGTTCTGGATGCCCTGCTCACTATAGAGGTCGAGCGACTGCCGTTCCTGTGCGGGCATGTTGCTCATCTGTCCCAGCGAGCTGTTGCTCACCGCACGAGCCTTGTTGATCTGAACCTGCAGTGCCGACAGGGTGTTGTTTACACCGTGCTGCACGTTGGCGCGCATCTGGTCAATCTGGGCATCAAGGTCTTTAAGCGCCTGGTTGTCGGGTAGTGCACTTGCCTCGAGTTTCATCCGCTTCATGATAAGCCCGTTGAAGGCAGCGATGGGGCCTGTGGCAGAGGTTGAATCGGTGGTGAACGGAATATAGGCGTATTTGTTCTCGGGCTTGGAAATGAAATCGTTGATCATTTCCACGATTCTGTAGCGTGTCTCAAGCGCTATGGCGCGCTGGTCGGCTGCCTCTTGCTTGGTGATGATGGCTTTTGCCTGCTGACCCACGTCAACAATGTTGTTGCGGCGCTTGAATTCTTCGATGTTGTATTCGCTTTGCGAAAGATCCTGATAAATCTTTGCAAGACGCTCGTCGATGAATTTGCCGGTGGTCAGCGCGTTCTCGTTCTTGTCCTGCTGGTTGCGGTCGTTGTAGATTCGCTCCAGCGTGTTGAGTATCTCTTTGCCTCGTTCGGTGTTGGTGTCGGCAATGCGCAGATAAATCACGTTGGCTTTCTTCGAAACCAGTTTCACATACATGTCTTTCAGCATCTTTTCGGCATAGGTGTGCAGATTCGATACGTATGCAATGATTTTGTGCGGTTTCGACGAGTCGAAATACTTGGTCTTCGACACTATGAAAGTGCCGTATTTTGTCTTCACCGTGGCGGGCAGACTCACGTTGTCGCGGTTGTAGGGCGTAGAGAAGAATCCTTTGCTCACTTTTATGTCGGCACTGCCGTTGGGGTGGAGGTTTATCTTAAACTGCAGGCTCGCGCGGAGTGTGTCGAACAGTTCTTCGGGACCGCTGATTTCCACGGGAGACGTCTTGTAGAGATTCACCTTCTTGAGTATGTTCTTGCGCTCGAAATAAGCTATGTTCAGCTTAAGTTCTTTTGCCACATCGTGGCGGTTCTCGTGAGAATTTATGATAATCACCTCATTGTCCACTTTCGAACCGCCGAGGCCGCCGGTGAGGTTCTTCAGAATTGCTGCCGACCCGCTGGTGCCTCCACTTTTCTCGTCTTCTATCAGGACATTCGACATCACAAGATAGCTCTTGGGCGTGCGATAGAGATAAAGCCCGGCTAATGTGAGGCACACCAGCAGCGATGTGAGAAACAGCACCCAGTGGCGGGAATATTTCTTGAGAATACTTCCAAAGTCTAAGTTTGTATCTTGAGTTGTTGAGGATTTGTAGCTTGAGGTTTCCATTACGGTTAATTCTGATTGGATTTCTTAAGAAACGATTATTTCACGGCGAGTGCAATCACGAGCGATGCAATTACCGATGCGGCGCTCACGATGGTTGAAATCACCGAAAGCTTGTAGGCGTTGTTCTGGTTGTATTTGGAGTTGTCCACCTTTATCTTGTTCGGTGTGACATAAATCACGTCATTCTGCTGGAGATTGAAATAAGCCGACGATACTACTGCCGAATTGGTTAAATTCAGTTTGTGATAGGTCTTCTTTCCGTCCTCGTCGCGGATAACTATCACATTGTCGCGCCGTGCGAACTCTGTCAGGTCTCCGGCTTCGGCAAGTGCGTCGAACACGTTGAATTTATTCTTGGTGACTTGAATCCGGCTCGGTTTCTGGACCTCACCAATCACGTTCACGAAGAAGTTCACGAGTTCCACTCTCACAAATGGGTCTCTTACGGTTCTGGATACCTGACCCTTGATATTCTCGGCAAGTTCTTCGGTGGTCATCCCTTGAACGTGCATTTTGCCAAGCACGGGAAAATCGATGCTGCCGGTCTGTGACACGATGTACGTCTGCTGGGTTGGCTGCATCGAAGCGGTGATGCTCGAGCGTTTCGCAGGGTTGGCAAGGGGCAGGTTGTAGGCTGCAGTTGCTTCCGCGCTCGACGAAGTTACCGTTATGAGCAGTTCATCGTCGGGAGCAATACGTATCTCTTGAGATTTCGATGCTGACTGAATTAGCGTGCCATCGGGGATGCTTTCAAGATCTTGAAAATACGCAAGAGTGTTCTCTTTGCTCGTGTTGCACGATGCAAGCAGAATTGCGGCGGCTATGCCCAGAATGGCTCTTTGATGTTTCATCATTATGTGGGGTTTATTTGTGAGTATTCGTAAATTGATATAAATTCTTTATATCAAACGAAATTACACGTGCTTTTATTGTGAATTGACTGCAATAAATGAAAAACTTCAAGTCTCCGGAATAGCATTATTTAGAAACTTGAAGTTGAAATTATCGTTTGAGCCCGAGAGTTATATCCCTCATGACATCAAAATCTATGCGTTCTTTGCATCTTCTTCGGTTACTCCTGCAAGTGCCGGATCCACAAGAATACGACCACAGTATTCGCACACAATCACCTTTTTGTGCATCTTGATTTCGCTCTGGCGCTGCGCTGGGATGCGGTTGAAGCAGCCGCCGCACGCATTGCGCTGAACGTAAACCACGCCTAAGCCGTTGCGGGCATTCTTGCGGATGCGCTTAAAGGCGTTCAAAAGGCGTTCATCGTCGAACTTGTCTTCCAGTTTCTTTGCTTTCACGCGGAGCTTCTCTTCGTCGGCCTTGGTCTCTGCGATGATTTCGTCGAGTTCGTTGCGCTTTGCAAGAAGGTCGTCCTTGCTCTCTGCCAAAGATTTCTCAGCATTCTCAATCTCAATCTTGAGCGACTCTATGCGACGGTTGTCTTCGTTAATCATTTTTTCAGCGTGCTGCACATTGAGTTCCTCGAATTCGATCTCCTTAAGCAAATGCTCATATTCTTTGTTGTTGCGAACGTCGTCCTGCTGCTTCGTGTAGCGCTCAATCTTCGCTGTGGCTGTTGCTTCCAGCTCTTTCTGGGTCTTGAGGTCCTGGGTCAGTCTCACAAGCTCTTGCTTGAAGTTTTCAACGCGAGTCTCCATGCCGGCAATCTCATCTTCAAGATCTTGTACTTCGAAGGGGAGTTCGCCTCTGAGTGTCTTAATGCGGTCAATCTCCGTCAGCATGGTCTGAAGTTGATACAGCGATTTCAGACGTTCTTCTACAGTGAATTCTTTTTCTTGCTTTGCCATATTTAGATGTATTTTATTTGATTTTCTTCCGTTTGTGCGAAACTGACTGCAAAGTTAGGATTTTTTTTCGTAATAATATCGAAAAAAATCTCTTTTGTGAAATGTTCGCTCTCATAATGGCCTATGTCGGCTATGATGATGGTGTCCTCATGCCCCATAAACTCGTGATATCTCAGGTCGGCGGTGACAAAGATGTCGGCACCCAGCTCAATCGCCTTGTTCAGCAGAAATCCGCCTGCACCGCCGCATAGTGCCACGCGGCGTATCACCTTGCTTGTGTCGCCGCTGAATCGCAAAGTGGCAACACCAAACGTTTCCTTCACCTTTTTCAGGAAATCGCTTGCCTTCTGTGGCGTGCAATTACCGATGACACCTATTCCGTTCACTCCGTTTTCTCCTTCTTTGGGATCCATGAACGTCACGTCGGTAAGTCCCATTTTCGCGGCAATCACATGGTTCACGCCTCCCGGGGCGCTGTCCATGTTGGTGTGGGCGCAGTAAATGCTGATGTCGTTCTTTATTGCAAGCGCTATGATGCGCTCGATGTGGGTCTGCCCGGCAATCTTCTTTATGGGATGGAATATCAGCGGATGGTGTGAGATGATGAGATTCCGGCCCTTCTCGATGGCTTCTTCCACTATCGGTTCCGTGACATCGGTGCACAGCAGGATGCCGCGCAACTCATCTTGCTCGTTGCCCACCTGAATCCCGGCATTGTCAAAGTCTTCCTGCAATGACAGTGGAGCCACCGTTTCTATCGCCTGAGTTATCTCTCGGATTTTCATTACTTTTCAGCTTGAATGCGGGATTTGTCCACTTGAAGGAAAAGCTCGTCGAGCTGACTCTGGTCAATCTCGCTCGGTGCATCAAGCATCACGTCTCTTCCGCTGTTGTTCTTGGGGAATGCTATGCAGTCGCGTATGCTGTCAAGACCTGCCATGATCGATACAAAACGGTCGAGCCCGAATGCGAGACCTGCATGAGGCGGTGCCCCATACTTGAACGCATTGATCAAGAAACCAAACTGAGCCATGGCGCGTTCGGGGGTGAAGCCAAGGATGCCGAACATCTTTTCCTGAAGCTGACCGTCGTGGATACGGAGACTTCCACCGCCCACCTCGATTCCGTTGCACACAAAGTCGTAAGCCTTGGCGCGCACTTGCTCTGGATGGCTCTCAAGCAGTGGAATATCGTCGGGATTGGGCATGGTGAACGGATGGTGCGTGGCCATCAGGCGCTGTTCTTCGTCACTCCATTCAAACAGTGGGAAGTCCACAATCCACAGACATTCAAAGCGGTTCTTGTCGCGCAACCCGAGCCTTTCGCCCATCTCCAGACGCAGCGAACAAAGCTGTGTGCGGGTCTTGTTGGCGTTGTCTCCGCTGAGAATGAGCACCAGGTCGCCGTCGTTGGCTCCCATCTGCTGCTTCAGCTCGAGCAGGTCTTCGGGAGTGTAGAATTTGTCAACGCTGCTCTTTATTGTGCCATCGTTGTTATACTTGACATATACAAGGCCTTTTGCTCCCACTTGCGGGCGTTTCACGAACTCGGTGAGCTGGTCCAGCTGCTTGCGGGTGTATTCGGCACATCCCGGAACACAGATGCCTCCGATGTATGCGGCATCGTCAAACACGCTGAATTTGCCTTTCTTCATGACGTCCATGAGTTCCACGAATGTCATTCCGAAGCGCAGGTCGGGCTTGTCGCTGCCGTAAAGCCGCATGGCATTGGCCCAGGTCATCTGCTGCAGTTTGGCAGGAAGTTCCACGTTGCGGATTTCCTTGAACAGGTGGCGTGCCATGTCTTCGAACAGATCGATTACGTCGTCCTGCTCCACAAAACTCATCTCGCAGTCGATCTGCGTGAATTCGGGCTGGCGGTCGGCACGCAGGTCTTCGTCGCGGAAGCACATGGCTATCTGGAAGTAGCGGTCGAAGCCGCTCACCATCAGCAACTGCTTAAGCGTCTGGGGTGACTGGGGACGAGCATAGAACTGACCGGGATTCATGCGCGAGGGCACCACGAAATCGCGGGCGCCTTCGGGCGTACTGCCTATCAATATGGGAGTCTCAACCTCGATAAAGTTCTTGGAATCCAGGAAATTCCGGATAAGTATCGTCATCTTGTGGCGTAATTCCAGATTTGAGCGGACGCTGGGACGACGGAGGTCCAGATATCTGTATTTCATTCGCAGATCATCGCCGCCATCGGTGTTGTCCTCGATTGTGAACGGCGGGGTGACGCTCTCGCTGAGAACGTTCAGCGCACTCACGATTATTTCTATGTCGCCGGTGGGCAATTTATCGTTTTTGCTCTCACGTTCACTCACGTTGCCTGTCGCCTGAATGCAGAATTCCCTGCCCAGATGGTTGGCACGTTCGCACAACTCGGCGTTCGTGCTTTCAAACACTAATTGAGTGATACCATAGCGGTCTCTGAGGTCAACAAATGTCATTCCTCCCATTCGGCGGACGCGTTGCACCCAACCGGCAAGCGTTACCTGAGTTCCAACGTCGGCAATTCTTAATTCACCGCATGTCTTAGTCCTGTACATAAAGCATATTTTGTTTTTAAGTAGTTATTTTGTTTTTAATGGTATGCAATCGTTGTTGTCAAAACCATTTGCAAATATAAGCATTTATTTTTGATTATTCACCGCCCACTTGTCATTATGAGGCTTTTATTCCTGTGTTTTGTTTCTTTTAGTAAGTAATCATGACAGCGCTAAGTGGCGGAAGTGTAATCAGTCGGGTCTTAATAGGTGTGCCCTCGCAGTCCGCAGGGTCGTTATGGAGCCTCGCGCCCTTGGGCTTTTTCACGAGAGAAATGGTTTGAGTCTCAGGAAGATAATTCACAAGGAATGCAGCCTTTTTGCCCTTGTGGTCCCAGTTGCACTGAAATACGGAACTGAAAGGGATGTCCTTTTGTGCCACTTTGTTGTACATCGGCACCGGGTAGTCTCCGCTGATTTCCAGTGGCCGTTCCATCCTGCCGTAAACCAGGAAATCCTTGCCGGAGTGTCGCCGCCATGCATTCAGGTTGCGAACCAGTGCCGTGGCGTGGCTCTGGTTGGGCATCACTCCGTCCCATGCACCGTCCCAGTCCCATATCATGTCACCGTCGTCCCGGATTATTATGGTGAACATGTCGCCGGCGCAGAATGCGTACGCAAGGCGCTGAAGGAGATTGTAGGGCGACTTCTCGTGGTCGATGCAGACACTCACCTGATTCTGGTTGCCCATGAAATTGTTCACATATTCATGATACACATAGGCGTAGGCGGGAACTGGAGTCCCTGCCATAAGGTTTATCGTGGCACGGGCATCGTTGAACCGCAGGTTGTCCATGAACGGCTCAGCTGCTGCCGCCTCGCAGCCTACAAGCATGTGGCGCGGCGAGTTTGATGCCGCTGCGGTGCAACTGTCGAGCACATCCTTCATTGCATCGGTCAGCCACTTCCCGGGTCCGTAGGGGTGATTGTGCGCTTGGTCACCATAGCAGTGATATGCCGCACCTCCAAGGTTCTGGTCGAAATACTGTACGTAATCCACATCATGGCGGGCTATCTCCCGTATCTGTGAAGAAGCGACCGATGCCGCAAAGCCGCAGGCGGGGCACATGTCCCAACCTATCCTTTGGGAATATGGTCCGGCACAGACGTTTACCTGTGCGAGTTGCCCGTCGGGGGCCACTTTCATTACCCTTTCCAGATGCTTCTCTTCGAATTCCCTGTAGTTGTTGTATGTTGTGTCGGTGTTGCTCCTCAGTGTATAACCGATTCCGCTGGCATACAGACCGATGAGGTTGTTCTTGGAGTGGAGCCCGCTGATGAACTCAGTCAGCGCAGCTTCTCCGCCATAAGGAGGCCACACATACGGGGGCGACCATGGCGCAGAGCCTTCCCAGTGCATCAGCAGTGCCATGATTCGGCTGTCAAGCGCCGAGGCGTACCAGTCTATCGTCGGCAGGGCTGCGGAATAAGGATACAATGCGTTTGGGGTCATGTCTCCCAAGTCGAGTTTGCCTCTTACGGGATAAGTTATAATTACGGGAGAGTCGTGATACCATTCTGGAAGTTCCGGATTCTCGGCAATGCGTGGAGGAAGATAAGTGGCCGATTTGAGAGCCCAGTCGCGGTAGATGTCGGCAGCATCGTACCAGTCGCCTTTGAAAACGGTGGTTACCACATCGTAAGGCAGACAATAGCGCCCGGTGGCACCGTCGGTGAACAGGCGCAGGTCGAGCATGATGCCGTCGTCCTGCGTCTTGTAGAATTCAAATCCTTTGGGACGATGTTCCGAATCTCGGGCTGTTACGCACAGTCCTGCCTTGTCGTTGTACCATGCCGTGAACTGCATCTGCACTGAGCCTGGATACTGTCCGCCCCATCCAAGGGTGGGGTAGCCTTGGGGCTTGTGCGAGAGCCATCCGTGTTCACGGAAATCCACATCGTCGATAAGGCAGCCTTCCTGTGCGGGCCAGAAGATGTGTCCTTTACCGCCGGTCGCGCATAAGTCATTGGGTACCACCATTCTGGGAAAATCAATATGGTCCAGGCAGAAGTGCTCTGGAATGCCGTCCACCCTGATGTTCCAATGAATGTCGGGGCTTTTGCGTGGGAAACTGATTACGGCGACAGCCTCCATGGAACTTCCCGGGAATCTTTTGAAACAGAAAACCACGGAATCGTCATACTGGCGACATTCGATTTCTGATGCTTCGGTGGATTTAATGCTGAGAAGTTCTCCCGATTTGCTTCGGTCCCTGAGTCCAAGAGCGAAAAGCGGTTCTCTCTGCACCGAAGTGGATAGTACCGACGTGTTCTTCATTTCAAGGCTTATGACGGTTCCCTTCCTGGAGTCGAGCCGCAGTGTGTAAAACTTGTTTCCCCGTGAGATAATATCATCTCCGCTGTCGTTCGCGAGACATGGTGTCGCACCCGATGTGAGTAGCAACATTACTATATGAAAGAATAAAAACCGTCTGTGCATATTTAATATAAGTTATTGATAGGAGTACTTGGTTCTTAATGTGCAAATTTAATCATAAATATCGCCATTTACAACCTAAAAAACAGGAATTTCATCTCCTTAAAATCAAAAAATGGCCGTTTAGTTTTGAGTAATTGTTTTTTTTGATTACCTTTGCACCGCAAAACACAAAAGCAGTGTTCTTGTATCGGGGTGTAGCGCAGTTGGTTAGCGCGCCTGCTTTGGGAGCAGGAGGTCCCAAGTTCGAATCCTGGTACCCCGACTGACGAAAATGCGTTGAAATTCATAACCTGATGATTTTCAGCGCATTTTTTTGTTGCTAATAGATTCTGTAACTGACTCCCACGCCCACATACGGCTCTATCCGGCGGCTCACAGTACCAATTCCCACGCCCGCCTGCACACCCAAACCCCACCGCTTCGGCTTGAGTCGCTCACGGATTGTGACCACTTCGGTGCAGTGGTTCACGAATATGCTGTCCAGGCTCGGCTCATACCCGCTTACCCAGGCGCGGTAATCCTCTCCCTCATATCGCTTCTGCGTGATGGGCACCACCACCTGCACGCTGTCATGGACCACCATGGTGTCAAGTTTCGCTATGGTGTCATGAACGGGCATTGTCCGTACCACATACCGGGTTACGATGCTGTCCCTCACCTCTGGACGGTAGTAGGCGACGGTATCTACAATCCTAACCGTGTCGCGGCTCACCTCATCCAAACCGCCGTGTCTGTGCGCCCAGAAACTGCAGGCAATGGCTCCCGCCAGGAAACCAATCAACAACCACAATATCGCCCTCATCCCTCTCATATAAATGTATCTGCTTGTTTACTCGTTTACTTGTTTACTTGTTAACTATAAGTGAAGAATCTGTCTGCGCTGTCTTGGCCCGTAGCTTACGTGAATCCAGCTGTAGTTCTTCTCGTCAATCAACTGGTCGAAAGGCAGACCTGCCGACTTAATCAACTTAAACAAACGGATGTTGTCGCTCCTGCACCCCGACTTTGCCTTGATGTCGGCCGCTTCGCCCTTCATGTGCTGACTGCTCTTCGCGCCGCCAACAGCCTTGTTAAGACTCGGACAGCGGTAGCCGCTGGTAACGATGATGGGCGCGCCCCACCGCTCACGCAACGGGTCAAGCACCTTGTCAACGAGCATCTCCAGATTCGCCTTGATTTCGGGAGTAGGGGAGTTGTCTATCCCTCTCGCTTTTGCCGTCTCGGAGCGCGTCAGCTCCTCAAATGTAAAGTACTTCATGATCTGAACCCTTTCGCCCTTAATTCTTCGTCAAGTCCGCGCAAGCGGTTGTCGAAATACAACTTAATCCCGAAAATACTTCCTGCGTAAACCAGCGCTTCACCCATCATGGCGAGCACAGTGGAATGTATCTCGCCCAGTGGTGGCACGCAGAAGCCGGCGATGCTCAGTCCCACGCCCACGCCGAGCATCCCAACAGCACTCATCACCGCAATGGTGTCTTTCTTGTCTTTAGTCATAATAATCTCTCCTTTTTTCGGGCAAAATTAAATGACTAACAATCTGCGGTCAATGCTGTTTTCTCCAATAGCATTAATGGCAGTGGCGGATACAAAAAAGAAGCATCGCCATCGCGGCGATGCTTCTTGGGGTGGAATATGGGATTCGAACCCACGACCTTCGGAACCACAATCCGGCACTCTAACCAGCTGAGCTAATTCCACCATGTTGCGTTTTGCGTTGCAAAGTTACAAAAAAATGACTAATCTCCAAACCTCACCATCATTTTTTTACTATAATTCACCGATTATGCTCCCAAATTCAGCCGAATGCTGGATTTTACTCGTTAACTAAAGTCGTAATTGCTTGTTTACTTGTCAACTCGTTAACTAAAAAAGTATCGAGTAAAAAAAGTTTCTGAAGTGGAAACCACCTCAGAAACTTAATGCTTTATGCTCGAAATCAACCAAAGGCGGCCTATTCAATGCCGAGTCGCTGCTTTACCTGGCCGGTGATGTCGATTGCTTCGGGGGAGGCATAAACCACGCCCTGACCTTTGTCGAGCACCACTGTTATTCCATTGGCATCAGCCACGGTCTTAATGGCAGCCTGAAGTTTTGCCTTGATTGGGGCAAGCAACTGTTCACGTTGCTGGTTGATGTCGTTTCGGGTATTCTGCTCAAATTCGCTTATTTTGCGGTCGTTCTCCTGTATCTCCTGAATGCGGCGGTCGCGGATTGTGGCAGGAGTCGTGGCATCGCCGGCTATCGCCTGATAGTCGGCATATTTTTTGCTGAACTCGGTCTTGAGCATGTCGTACTCGGCTTGATACCGTGCCGAAAGATCGCTGAGCTGCTGCTCGGCGGCCGCCTTCTCGGGCATCGCGTCAAACACGCCTTTCAGGTCCACCACCGCCACCTTGCTCTGCCCCATTGCCATGACGGGCAGTACCGCCATAAATAAAGCCAATTTCTTACTCC
>JAGCVR010000119.1 GCA_017962285.1 Muribaculaceae bacterium
GACCGAAGACTCGGGGACATAGGCAATATAGGTGTCGGGGAGCTGCACACGCAACCATTCGCCATCCTCGCAAAGCACTTTCACAGGAGTGCCCATGACAGCCTGTGTCGCTATTTCCGCACTGTGCTTCGGCTGAGTCCGCAGCGTTGCCACAGACAGCTTGACCATTGCGTTTCTCTTCTGCATGGGAACAGTCTGTTCGAGCGCCACCACACGATTATCGAAAATGGTAACACTGCTGTCGCTCAGTTCGCGGCTGATAAGTTCCCGCTGGGCAATGGTGCCCACCGTGCCCACAATCACGGGCACCTGGTCCTGCTCTGTCACCGAGACGTCCCACACGGCAGTGCGCGCATCGGGTGCAACTCTCGCTTTCAGCGACGCAAGCAACTGCTGCACACTGGTGGCGTCGGCTCCCATGGCACATAATGCCACAAGAGCAGTAATGAAAATTCGGGATATGATGGTTTTCTTCATGTCACAAGTCACTTTAAGGGGGTTATACTATTCACCGTGAGGTGCGATTTCCATGTGTCATAATAAAGGTTTCCTCCACGCCACTCCACTTCTCCGGGCTGGAAATCGACCGTTTCGCTGCGGATATATGTCTTTGGCGGGTTCAGGCGGTCGCTCACGCCTTCATTCGAAGCCATGCGGTAGGCATCAATGCCGGTGGCAAAGTAGTAGTTTATCGGGGTGCCGAACACGCCACGGCCGAACGACGGGTCGGTGGGAACCCAGCCCACTCCCTCGAAGTAGGTCTCTGCCCAGTCGTGCCAGTTCTCCTCTCCCGGATGAATCATCCAGCCGCTCTCCCACCTTGCCGGTATGCCCAGCGAACGCGCCAGCGAAATGTAGAGGAGCGCTACCTGACCGCAATCGCCGTGATTGTTGAGCAGCACGTATTCCGGAATATTTGCGAGGGTGCTGTATTCACGGGCACCAGCCCACGGGAACGTTCCGGAAATCCAGTCATAAATTTTAGCGGCCTGCAGGACCGGATTCTTTTCATCGCCCACAATCTGCAACGCAAGGTTGTGGATTCGCTCACTCAGTATCATGTGAGGCGCTTCACTCGCGGTGAAGGTCTTGTAGGTCTCCGATTCGGTATCATAGGGTTGCAGCATTGCCAGCACGTCCTGCTGGCAAAGATGGCGCTCAGCCACTTCGTAGGAGAAAGTGTATTCAAACGTGGTGGGCTTTCCCTTTTCAGCCACACCCTCCATATACACTGTGTGGTGGCGGCTGCCTGTGCTGAACGTAACGGGGTGATTGCCACTGATGAAATGAATGTTGCGCTGACGAAGGTTTTCGTAAGGAATCGGCATCCACACCCTCAGAGTCTCTCCAGCCGGAACGGCATCGGCATTGACCGTGAGGGAGAATGTTATGTTCACACGCTGCCAGGCACGAACGCCGTTGACATCGGGCGCGTACTGCATCGCCTGCAGGTAATACTTGCGGTTTCTCTTGTAGCCGTCGGAGTCTTCGGAGTTGGCATCCTTGAATTCGTCGCCGAGCAGCCACAGATTGCGGATTGACTTGCGGAACCACCATTCGGTGCCGTCGATGTTCATCACTTCCAGCTGTCGTTTCTCTTTCCAACGTGCTATCTGCTCATCGGTCACCTGAGGATAGCGTTCCTTAATCATGGCTTTCCCCTGTTCAGGGGTGATGGTGAAGTCTTTGCGGATGCGGGTCATTATCTGCTCCAGGGAGTCGATCTTCACGGCATCGGCTGTGCGGACGGCCTTGGGTAGCGATTTCATGAACTTCGACGCACGGGCGAACTCGCCGTCGGCTATCATCTTATCAACCTGTGGCTGCCACGACTGAGCCGCGCCCACAAAAGCCGTTGCGCATATCATTAGGGCGAACAGTATTTTCCTCATATCTTGTGAAGTTTAATAGTTATGCACAAATATAAGGAAATATTATCGAATATGCAAATCGCCGGAGGAGCACACCCTCTCAGGCGGATGGTCGTCCGCTCAAAAATGTTCTTAATCCTTTATTATGTTGAACACGAAACCGGGGGCGTCGCCTTCGTAGCACAACACATCGTTAAGCCAACTCTTTCTTGTGAAAAACGGTTTCTTCTTTTTCCACTCCAGCAAATTGTATAATGTGATTTTGTCGGATGTCCCGTCGCCCCATTCAACAATCACTTCTTCCATGTCCAGACGTTCCTCGCCGGCTATCTCACCGAAACAGATATAGTATTCTCCCGTACGCTCAATTTTCTCGAGATATGCCCCATATAACATAGCGAGATAATACTTGCGGCGCGGCGCCTTTTGCAGAGGACTGCACAACACAGGATTTTTCGATTCCAAATGCAAAGGATACACCTCGTTTCTGTATTTAATGGTGATTTCATTGCCCAGGATATTCCCTGCAGTCTCGGGATTGAGCAAATCATTCCCATCGGCGTCGGTTACAAACAGGTAAACACCCATAGGACTGTAATCGTAGTCCACATCATTCGGCTCATCTCCGCATGAGACAAAGAGCAGCGCTAAGACAAATGGCAATAAAAATTTCGCTTTCATATAAATGTTGGTTTTTGGTTAATAGTTTTTGATGTTGTATGCAAAAATAGGCTTTTTAATGCAAAAAGAAAAGTATATCGTTTTGTTTTTTGTAATTTTGCAGGAGTGTTCTAAAAATATCTGTATTATGGAACTGAAAGAGGCAATAATCCGGCGTCACAGCGTGCGCCAATACGTAGAGCGGTCCATTGAAACCGACAAAGTGGAGCGGCTCCGACAAGTAGTGAATGAATGTAACACCGAAGGCAACCTTCACATCCAGCTCATCACCAACGAACCGCAGGCTTTCGGCGGCCGCTGGGCGCACTATGGCAAGTTCTCCGGCGTGAGCAACTATTTTGCGATGATAGGGCGAAAGGACAAGAGTCTGGATGAGCGGATAGGCTACTATGGCGAGCGCTTGGTGCTCGAAGCACAGCGCCTGGGGCTGAACACCTGCTGGGTGGGACTCACCTACAGCAAAGTGAGCGACGTTCTTGCCATTGACAAAGACGAGACGCTGGTGTGTGTGATCTCCCTGGGATATGGA
>JAGCVR010000120.1 GCA_017962285.1 Muribaculaceae bacterium
CTTTTTCCACCGAAATCACGGTTTCGAAGATGGAGCGCTCGCCGTCCTGAATCCATTGTCCCATTGAATGAAGGTCGGTAGTGAAGTCTACACTTGCCGTGAATATTCCCTTAAGATCTTTACCCTCGCTCTCTCCATAGAGTTGTTTCCACCACTCGGCAAAGTAGTGGAGTTTTGGATTATAGTTAACGAGAATTTCAATTTTCTTACCGGCACGATAGAGTGCGTTGCGTGTGGCGGCATAGTTTAGCACTAAAGAATTATCGCTTTCTTCGATGGAAACGGCACCAGCCACGAGAGCACGGACATCGAAACCAGCCACTGCTATTGGAAGGAGTCCCACCGGAGTGAGTACTGAGAATCGTCCCCCCACGTTGTCGGGGATTACAAATGTTTTGTAACCTTCCTGAGTGGCAAGATTGCGAAGAGCACCGCGATGTTCGTCGGTAATGGCAACGATGCGGTTAGCAGCCACTTTCTTTCCCACTTGTTTTTCGAGCAGGTCTTTCAGCAGACGGAATGCAATGGCGGGTTCGGTGGTAGTTCCCGACTTGGAAATCACAATTATGCCGAACCGGCGGTCGCGGAGAAGTTCCATAAGGTCGTGCAGGTAATCCTCACCGATGTTGTTTCCGGCAAAAAGAACCTTTGTCTTTGCACTCTTATAGGCTGCGAAATTGTCGCTCAGGGCTTCAATCACGGCTTTTGCTCCAAGGTAACTGCCGCCGATGCCTATTGTAACCACATATTCGCAGGTTTCACGCAGCGAGTTTGCAACAGTTTCAATTTGCTGCAGCTGTTCCTCGTTGATACTGCTCGGAAGATTCACCCATCCGATAAAGTCATTTCCTGCACCAGTTCCATTTTCAAGTGTGGCGAGAGCCTGCTGTGCCTCAGGGCGTAGTTTTTCTATTTCCTGTTCTGTTACTACACTGTCGAGTGCCCATTTATTAATTACTTTTATCATAATAATATAGTTTTTATTAATTGTTATGGCAAGATTATATTTCCGGTATTTGTCATGTTATTATCACCAGACCGTTCAGAATCTTATTCTTTTTGCAAAATTACAATTATTTATTATAAAAAGATTATGTTTTAATGATTTTATTTGTGGTGTTTTCATTAAAATTAAGCCATGACTCAAGTGAGCCATGGCTTAGTGGTTTCATTACGGTTTTTGATTTTATCCGTTCACTTTCTTCATGTGAGCGATGAGGTCAAGAACCTTGTTCGAGTAACCGATTTCGTTGTCGTACCAAGACACAACTTTAACGAAAGTATCGGTCAGGTAAACACCTGCGTTGGCATCGAAGATCGAAGTGAGCGGGCAACCGAGGAAGTCGCTGCTAACCACTGCATCTTCTGTGTAACCGAGCACACCCTTGAGTTCGCCTTCGGCAGCTTCTTTCATAGCAGCGCAGATAGCTTCCTTAGTGGCTGGTTTTGCCAGGTTCACTGTGAGGTCCACTACTGATACGTCGAGGGTAGGAACACGCATCGAGATACCGGTAAGTTTGCCGTTGAGTTCGGGGATAACTTTGCCCACAGCCTTGGCAGCACCTGTTGAAGAAGGAATAATGTTGCCGCTTGCTGCACGACCACCGCGCCAGTCTTTCATTGAAGGACCGTCAACAGTCTTTTGTGTTGCAGTGGTTGAGTGAACTGTTGTCATCAAGCCGTTCACGATACCGAACTTGTCGTTGAGAACCTTTGCGATAGGAGCAAGGCAGTTTGTTGTGCAGGATGCGTTAGAAACGAATTGTGTTCCCTTAACATAGGTGTTTTCGTTTACACCGCAAACAAACATTGGAGTAGCGTCCTTTGAAGGAGCCGACATCACCACATACTTGGCACCAGCCTTGATGTGTGCTTCAGCCTTTTCCTGAGTGAGGAACAGACCGGTGGATTCAACCACGTATTCAGCCTCTACTTCGTTCCATTTCAGGTCTTCGGGATTGCGTTCTGCAGAAACGCGGATAGCCTGACCGTTAACAATGAGAAGCGATTTTTCCACGTCGGCTTCGATAGTGCCTTCGAACTGACCGTGCATAGTGTCGTATTTGAGCATGTATGCCAGATAGTCCACTGGGCAGAGGTCATTGATTCCCACTACCTGAATGTCGTCGCGAGTTTGAGCTGCACGGAAAACGAAACGACCGATGCGTCCGAAACCGTTGATACCGATTTTAATTTTACCCATTTTAAATTTAAAATTAGTTGGTTTAAAAAACTGTTATATGAATCTATTTTATTACCTTTGCAATAGTGTGAAAAACAGGAATATTGCAATTCCTTATTTTTCGATTGCAAAATTAGTATTTTTTTTGTAAAAAATATGGACTTATTGATTAAAATAATGGAAAAATTTCTTTAATTAGCACTCCGTTAAGAAAGTTTAACCCGAATCGGTCTTTAGAATTTATGTTAGAACGTTATAACATAAAAGACTCTCAAAAAACACCTGTTGTCGGTTTGATGACCGATTTGGATTGAATACTTAGCATATTATTATTTGTATTATAAACCCCTTAAAATCAATTTAAAAAATAATGGGACTCGTAAAAGAATTCAAGGAATTTGCCCTTAAGGGCAACGTGATGGACATGGCTGTGGGCGTTATCATCGGTGGCGCTTTCGGTAAAATCGTTTCAAGCCTCGTGGACGACATTATTATGCCTCTGGTGAGCGTGCTTACCGGCGGAACAGATTTCAACGCATTGTTCTGCTCGCTCGACGGCAACGCCTACAAGAATCTTGCCGAAGCTCAGGAAGCCGGTGCCGCTGTACTCACCTACGGTACGTTCATTCAGAACATTATCGATTTCATTATCATTGCTCTGTGTATCTTCTTTATGATTAAGGCGATGAACAAGCTCAGCCGCAAGAAAGAAGAAGAACCGGCTGCTCCTGCAGAACCGACCAAGGAGGAAACTCTCCTCACCGAAATCCGCGACTTACTTGCCAAGAAGTAATTCATGAATCCGATGAGGACTGTGTAGCAGCCTCATAAAACACAAATTTGCGCCAATCATTTCCCTCAGTGGTAGCCGATTGGCGCAATTTTTATGTGTTATTACCCATAAAGGCTTCAATGGCATAAAGTGGAATGTTCTGCATCCAATCCTGACAGATGTATGGCTGCATGGAAAACCGCAGGGATTGACTTACCACTTTAGAATGTGTTTTGGCAAAGACTGAAAGAGATTTCGCTTTTACATTTATTTCGGCTTTTACCTCGATGGGGATGATGCCATTTTCCGTCTGACACACAAAATCTATTTCAAGAGACGAATTTGGCTTTGAATAGTAATATATTTGAATGTTTCCTATTGACTTTAATTGTGTCAGTACATAATTCTCGGTAAATGCACCCTTGAATATGCCGAAAGCGTTTTCCTTCGCCAGCATCTGGTCGGGTGGTGTTGACGACATGGCTCCGAGAATGCCCACATCAAGAACAAAAGCCTTAAATGCATCACGATCGGCAAAGAACTTCAGTGGTAATTCTATTTGACGAAGATTTTCTACTTTGTAAATAAGTCCGGCATCTTGCAACCATTGCAGTGCATTGTCGAAATAACTTGCCCGTGATCCGGAGCGAATGGCACCGAAAACAAATTTTTTATTCTCGCGCGCCAGATGCTGGGGGATTGAATCCCACACAAGTCGTACCCGTTGTGTTTCTTTACCTGCAAGTTTTGCAAAATCGCGAACATAAGCATCGAGTAATCGGTCTTGTACTTTTCTTACTTCTTTGACATTTCCAGTTTCGATATGCTCAAGTACTGCCTCTGGCATTCCTCCTACGAAATAATATTTTCTCAGTTCTTCCACATATAGTTGATGAAGTGGATTAATCATATTCCAGTCAAGACTGTTAAGAGTGTCAACTAGTCGTTCTTTTCCACATGCCATAAGAAATTCATGGAAAGTGAGTGGGTAAAGGTGAAGAATATCCACTTTCCCAACAGGAAACGATTGGCCCTGCATGTTGAAAATTCCAAGTAAAGAACCAGCCACTGTCACATGAAGGCTAGGTTCTTTTTCGCAAAAATACTTTAGCGATGTTATTCCATTCGGCAATTCCTGAATCTCGTCAAGAACTAAAAGCGTTTTCCCAGGTGTTATGGTTTGTAAAGAATAATTCTCAATTCCCTGCAAAATGCGGTGTATATCGAAATCGACAGCAAAAATCTGCTTAATTACTTCATTGTTTTCACAACTGACATACACCATATTCTCAAACTCATTCCTGCCGAATTCTTGCAGAATATAAGTTTTCCCAACTTGGCGTGCACCCTCAAGAATGAGAGGCTTGCGCTTGGTATTATTCTTCCAGTCAAGTAATTTGTTGTAAATCAACCGTTTCATATCGCCATAGAGTTAAAAGCCATTGCAAAGTTATAACTTTTTATGGGAGTAAACAAGAAGTTTTTACATTTTTATGTGGATATAATTGTAAAAAATTACATTTTCATGAGGGAATCGGCGCAATAAAGACCGGTTTGGGTAAAAGAAGAGGTGTGTCTGAACACACCTCTCTTTGTACTATGCGGGTGTTTAATCACCCGTCGTTTTATCTTTCAGTTGGCGGATTTATTCTGCCGGTACGGAGAACTGCTTGCTGATGTAGCAGGTGAGTCCTGCGAAGTTCACTTTGTAGAAATCTCCTTGTTCGCCCACGCATCTCAGTTTTTGACCCTTGTTTGGGTGGAGATTGTTGCCGTTGGCATCCTGCAGAGCCGGACTCTTGAGCGATGCTCCGGAACGCAGGCGTACGTTGGTGCCGGTAACAATCACGGCTGCCGGTGCTGCTTTCTTCACTGCCGTGGTTGAGGTATTCTTGGCAATCTGAGGGGCTGTGTTATTGAGTTTGCTCGGTTTAGCGGTCTTTGAACCTACAGGACGTGTGTATTGCTTTGTGATGTAGGCTGTGGTGCCTTCATAGTTCACGATATAGAAATCGCCCGATTCTCCATAACATTCCAGAATGGCGCCTTTTTTAGGATAAATGGGTTTTTGCGTCTTCTCGTTTTTCAGAATCTCGCCCTGAAGCGATGGCTGAAGACGCAGACGAACGTTAGTTCCGGTTACTTCCACGCGGTCGGCAGCGATAGCCGAAACGGCAACTACCAGCGCAACTGCAAATAATAATAGTTTCTTCATAATTCCGGTTATTTTTAGCGTTAATAAATTCTGATAATCAATGTTTTGCCCGTGCTTCCCACGCAAATGGACCATCGTTTTCGCCTCGGATAATCACAGGCATACCCACGTAGGCATATTTCTCTTTAAGTGTTATGATGTCTTTGTCCAAGAGGCGGATGCAACCTTCGCTGGCACGGCCGGGTACGCTGCTCTCGTTGTTGGTGCTGCCGTGGATGCCTATGCCCGAATGTCCCGGTGTTTGCAGGCGGAGGAACCAATGTCCGTAGGCAAGGATACTGCCGCGTCCGTCCTTGAAGTCATGAGTCCATGTGCTGGCATCCTGTATCTGAGTGATTTTGAAAGGTTTACCGGCTGGAGACTCCGGAGTCTTCATATCGCCCACTTTTTGCTTGTTTCCTTTGTTTTTGCTCAGGCAGACGGGGAATTGCGCCAGCAGTACGGTGTCACGTCCCTGCTTGCCATACACGCGAAGGTTCAGGTCGCGTTTGTTTATAACGATAAATTCGTTTCGGTTCACCTTTGCATCAACATTCTTAGCCGGCATTTTCTTCTTCACGGCTTTCTTCTGCGCAAGTTCTGTCTTGGCATTTGCCTTGGCTTTTTTCGGCGCGGAAAACGCCGGTGTTACTGCCGTAGTCAACAATGCGATTAACAATAATGTGGCTATTCGTTTCATTTTCAAAATAATTTTATAAAGTACACACAAAAATAGTATTTTTTTATTGTTCCGCAAAATCAAAAGGACAAAAGACAACGAAACCGCCAAAATATAATCTTGCACTCCGGCTGCAAGAGTGATGCTGTCGCTGGAACCACAAACCTCACCTGTTGGGCGAGGTGGCAGTCGGGTGCGTATAGACGAACTTCATTGTTGGTTTTTGTTGCAGATGTTTGCAATGTTCACTATCTTTGCTAAATAAAAAATGTTAGAATCATGAAACGATTAACAATTCTGCTGGTTACAGCTATGCTCGCAATGGGCATGAGCAGTTGTTTCGACAACAACTACCCCTTCCTCGGCACTTGGGAACTTGTGAGCATTGTGGAAGGCGACAATGAATACGAAATCTACAATAGCGAACGTGAGCAGTATTCGTTCTTTGACGACGGTACGGGCGTTTACACCGACATCTACGGCTCCGAGGACTTCTATTGGAACGAACAGGGTGGGGGACGTATTCACTTCCGTTTCCTGGGCAGCGGACTGACCGATGACCTCTACTACGAGACCCGTGCCGGAACGCTATATCTCTCGGGCGACGTGTCGTTCTATAATTATCGCGTATATAAGAGGATATATTAACGTTAAGTGGAAGAAATGCGCTGAAGCACAGGAAGTAAAAAAATGAAGTTAAAATTGAATTGATATAATGAAGTAATCGGGCGGAGCCCGAGGAAGTAATGCGCTTCGCGCAGGAAAAAACATTCTTTAACTCCATCTTTCACTTCCACGAGCGCAGCGAGTTTACTTCACTTTTTACTTCACTTTTAACTTCACTTTTAACTTCAATGAGCGCAGCGAATTTAACTCCCAATTAAATAAACCTATGACTATTTCAATCTACACATTGACATCGCCTCTGCACGACGAGGCTGCCGTGAACGCTTCAACCAAGGAATTCCTTGCCACCATCAACTCCGACTTCACATTCTGTGATGCCGATTATTCCTCCTACGGACAGTCGGCGCTCGACCTCATTTACGTGCGCACAGGCGGCACCGAGGGCGTGTTCAAGCGCCTTCTGCCCACACTGAAGGAGAAATCTTCGCGTCCCATTCATCTGCTCACTTCGGGTAAAAGCAACTCTCTCGCTGCTTCCATGGAGATTCTCTCGTTCATGCGGCAGAACAATCTTCAGGGAGAAATCATTCATGGCGACGCCGCCTATGTGAACCACCGCATCCAGGTGCTCGCGAAAGCGGGTGAGGCAAGATGCCGTCTTGCCGATACACGTCTGGGTATTGTGGGCAAGCCGTCGGACTGGCTCATTTCAAGCAATGCCGACCCCGAGGCTGTGCGCACCGCGCTCGGCACGGAACTGGTGGAAATCCCCATGAAGGAACTTATCGATCTGTACGAAGCCGACGGTACCCAGCCCGATCCCAAGCTGGTTGACGTGGCTCCTTCCGATGCCATAAGGGCTTCGCTCACTGGAGCGGAACGGATATATGCTTCGCTGAGGCGGATAGTGGACAAATATGCGCTTACAGGGCTCACAATCCGCTGTTTCGACTTGCTGTCGGCAGTGAAGAACACCGGTTGCATAGCACTTGCCAAGCTCAATTCCGAGGGCTTTGTGGCAGGCTGCGAAGGCGACGTGCCCACCGCGCTCACCATGACGGTGGTGCGTGCCGCGCTGGGGATATCAGGATTTCAGGCAAATCCCTCGCAAATCAATCCCACAGCAGGTGAAATGCTGTTCGCCCACTGCACCATTCCGCTGAACATGGTGGAACGATTCGAGCTCGACACGCACTATGAGTCGGGTATCGGCGTGGGAATCCGCGGATATATGAAAAACGGGCCGGTCACCATCTTCAAGATAAGTGGCGATGCGCGCCGTGCCTTTATCGCCGAGGGTGAACTGATTCGCAGCGAGGCGAAGGACGACCTCTGCCGCACTCAGCAGATAATCCGTATGAGCAATCCTGCTGATGCCACTTATTTCCTCACCAATCCCATTGGCAATCACCATGTGATTGTGCCGGGACATCACCGTGAACTGTTCTCCGAAATCATGAAATGAAAGGCTCTCTAAGGCTCCGTAAAGGCGAGCGGCTGTGCGGCCGCACTCAGATAAACCGGCTCTTCGGCGAGGGTAGCAGCGTTATTGCCTACCCTCTCCGTGCCGTGTATCTGTTCACCGATGCCGGAACCGAGCCCCGTGCGCAGTTCATGATCACCATTCCGAAGAAGAAAATCCGCAGGGCGGTGCACAGGGTGCTTCTGCGGCGGCGTGTGCGCGAGGCGTACCGCCTGTCGCGTCACCTCATTGTGCCGGCGCTTGAGCAGAACGGAAAGAGTCTGATGGTGGCGTTTGTGTGGCTCAGCGATGAGACGGCGCCCTACGACGTCATCGAGAGCAAACTTCAGGAAATCCTCACAAGAATCAGCAATCAGTAGATAGGAAACGGCGGGCGTTGGCAGAAGCCCACTGGAGCATTTCATCGGTGGCGACGCCGCGCGCGTCGGCCACTCTGGATGCGATGTCTTCTATTGGCATGGTGCTCTCGTCGGTCTCGAGCAGAAGCATGTCGATAGGTACCGATTTCACCGCTTCAGTATTGAATCGTTCTCCCACCGACAAGAGAATCCCCTCATTCACGAGCATCCATGCTACGTTGGCGTTTCCGCGGAAGCCATGCACCATCCATGCCATGTGTGGCGAAAGATGTCTGTGGGTGGCGATCACTTCCTGCGCTGTGCGCACCATGTGTATGACGAGGGGTTTGCACAGTTTTTCAGAGAGTTGGATATGACGGAGGAAAACCGCCTGCTGCAGCGTGAAGTCGCTTCCGCACACGCGGTCCAGCCCGGTTTCCCCTATCGCCACCACGCGCTGGTCGCGTGCCAGGCTTTCGAGTTGCGGCATCAGCGTCTCGCTCTCGTCGTTCACGTCCCACGGGTGGATTCCCACGGAGCAGAGGCCAATGCCCGGCAACGACATGCTGTCTGACGCGAATCTCACGTTACGCAGGGCATGATCTATATTATAATGTGTGTGGATGTCGGTAATCATGGAACCGGGTCATAGCCGCTGCCGCCCCACGGGTTGCAGCGAAGGATGCGTTTCACGGCGAACCACAGACCCTTGAACGGTCCATGCTTGCGGATGGCCTCCACGGCATACTGGCTGCAGGTGGGGGTGAACCGGCACACTCCGGGGAACAAGGGTGAGATAAACCTCTGGTAGCCACGGATGGGCAGGACCAGCAGCTCGCCTATGTAGTGGGTTAGTTTTCTCATGGCACAAAGTTAAGGATTATCTTTCTTTTTCACAATTCTCTCCATAAGTCATATAAGACCTATAGGACTTAGGCCGCTGGTGCTCGCCCGTCGGTCGAGATGGAGGCTACTTACGCCATGATTGGTGGCAGGGTAAACAATGAGGGCGAACCCACACGGGTTCGCCCTCTGGATTGTTATGATTGTAATCGGTTAGATTATTTCACAACTTTTTGAGCAGCCTTTGTGCCATCAACGTAAGTAGTAACAACTACGTTTACGCCATCGAATGGCTCAGCGCTTTCAACACCGAGAAGGTTGAAGTACTTAACGCTCTGAACAGCCTTGTCGCCAGCGAGAGTTTCAACAACTTCAGTCTCTACCTCGTGGTCTGCAATTGGGCAAGAAACTTTGTCAACTGAAAGAGATGTGTTGTAGCATTCAAGTTTATTGCTGTTGTCGTAAGAGTCGTCAGCAGCAACTTTGATTGTTACAATAGGATATTCCTTTCCAGGCTGGAATTTGTCGCTATCACTATCACCAGCAGTCCAATAAGCCTGCATGAGAGAGAGAGCGCCAATGTCGTTCTTTGTGGTCGCATCATCGTCTTCGGTAAGAACCTTACTTTCGTTAATCATCCAGCTTTGATAAATACCTCCAGCTACGGGGAAAGGACCATAAGCTGCTTCATCTTCGATGTCATTTGTTACATGATATTTACCTTTGGTCTTTGCAAACGTAAGTCCTGTAGGAGGAAGAATACGCATCTGCCAGCCACCCAGTTCGGTTCCGTCGAATTGAACCATGATGTTCAAAGACTGTGTCTCACCCGGCTCAATTTTGAAATCGGCGATGTAGCACTTGTTCTCAGCGAAAGCATTTACTGAAAGTGCTACCAGAGCCATTACCAATAAACTCTTAATTGTTTTCATAATGTAAAAATGTTTCAAATTGTTATTTTTTTAGTTAATAATTAAATCTCTCTTCAGGTCCGAAAACCCATTGTTTTTTTGTTTTTGTTTTTGTTCTGTATGCTCTGTGGCAGTAATCCCTACGCGTTTCGCTAAACGCAACCCACAATCAGTCAGCCCATTGGGCCTCATGCGTCATGGTTTTTCAGGGGATTCCTACCCAATTACACACTGCAAATATACAAGTTTTTTATTAAATCCAAAAAAAAATCTACTTTTTTTTAACTTTTTTCTAAAAAATTTTTTTCACCGTGTTTTTTCAGTAAAACACCAGATTACTCCCTAAATCGATTCGATTTATAAATTACTCCTCAAAATTTTGCCATTAGGAAGAAGTAATCTGGTGTTTCTGTATCATCGGTGTGAGTTACGAACCCATTACAAGTCCGGCGAGGATCACCACGTCGTTAACTTCAAGAAGTCCGTTGCCGTCCATGTCGCCTATCGCAACAGCTGCTGCGCTGGCGCCACCTTCCATAGCGAGTCCAGCGAGGATTACCACGTCGTTAACCTCAAGAACTCCGTTGCCGTCAAGGTCGCCAAGGAGCTCGTCGGTCCATTCAGAAGTCTTGTCGTGGATGGTGAAGAGCAGCCCGCGGAAACCGTTGTTCTGGCGGCAGAGCTTGTTCACGCGGATAACGTGAGTACCTTCTTTGAGGTGCACGTTCTGGTATTGGTCGCCGATTGATGCGTCAACGCTGTATTTGGGGATACCGGGAGTGTACTGGTTACCCAGGTTCTGGTACGACCAGGTGAACAGGGTGTCGTTCTTCTCGCCGTTGGGGAGCAGTGTGCTTGTCCAGCGGTTCTTGTTGGGAACGATGTCGTTGAAGAACTCATCGTAGGTGGCGCACTGTGCCAGGAACTCGTCCTGTGTGGCATGAGTGCCGTGAAGCATCTCTTCCGAGAGGATATATTCGGGATAAGCCGTCTGGTTGGTCTTGATGGCTTTGCCGTCGAGCTCGAGCACATAAGCCTGAGCATAGCGCACGGGCCACACCACTCTCGACAGACCTTGTATGAGCTTGCCGACGGCAGCATTGACTCCCCATGCGGGCTGAATGATGCGTGAGTCGTTGAAGTTGGCTGAGGTTGCGATGTTGATGTCGGCTTCACAGTCTTCCGGAACCTGGATGGTATATTCATACCATGTGCCGAAGAAGTCCTGTGCCTCTTTCACGGTGAGGTATTCCTTCTGTGGCCATCCCAGGTCTTCGGTCTTGGCCCATGCTGCCATAATCTGCGAAGTGTAGCACATTGAGCCAGGGAATGAATAACCTCCGATTTGTGCACCTCCGTCGATTCCCACGGCGTTCACGCTGTCCTGGTCGAGGCGGTGAGGACGGTTGAAGTTGTTTGCCCAGTTGGAGGCGGAAAGGAACTCGTCGCTGTGTACGGTGAGGTCGCGTCCGCCGAGGTCATAGTCGTACCAGGGGAGCACATAGGTGCTGCCGATGCGGTATTCACGATACACGGGGCGGTGCTCCGAGTCATTGTCTTGGTGATAGAACGCGTAGAGACCCATACCGAAGATTTCGATGAAGGTGTTGAACGGTTCCGACACTTCAAATTCTATTGCCATGCGTGCGCATGGATGGTCGCGTCCCAAACTGTCGGCAGTTGCCCATAGCATGTGCACGTTGCCGTCGGCATGAATTGTCTCGAAGGTGTAGAGAGCCTGCTCATCGTTGTAGGTCATGTTACTGTAGCTTTCCACGCACAGGAGCCGGATGCGCGGGGTGATGGTGACATCTTCGCCTGCGCTGTTGTATGCGCGGATCTTGAGGCCTGCCCATCCGAAGAAGCGGCTGCTCCATGCTTTCTGGTTGGGGTGCCAGCCGTCGCGGTTCGTGAGCAGCGTGGTTACGTTGCCCTCAAGGTCGTCGCACTCAACGAGGAATCCCACTGCATGAGAAAGACCGTCGCCTGCCTCATAGCCTTGATTGTCTCTTGGTGTGGGAGAACTTCCATAAGGATAGCTCTTGAGGCTCATACAGCCGTCGCCCAGGAAATTGGAGCGCTCGTAGGCAAAACCGTTCTGTACTTCGAATTTCTCGGCGCTGACGCGGCCCTGAATTTCCGGGTTTGTCGTGTTCAGATAAGGCTGCCACGGGTCGGCGCGCAACTCGCCCTTAGCGTTCACATACCATACCCAGTTGGAATTTTGCCGCAGACCGTCTTCATTCGGGGCTTCTTCGCGCTCAATGAAGATGGATCTCTGGGGAACGCCGTACCTGTCGAGGGCATGAATGCCGGGGATGGCATCCATATTCAGTGCCCACAGTGTGCAAACCGCAAATAAAAGAGTAAATCTTAATCTCATAAAGTCTAAAATTTATAGGTTAATAATAATGTAATAATTTCCCTTTGCAATAGCGGGTTTTTCGCCCGGTGATTTCCCTGAAAAATGGGTTGAAACACTTACAATGTTTCTAATGTAACACCACAAAAATACCTTTTTTTTTCAAAAAAACAAAAAAAACAGGGGAAAAATGAAGAAAAAGGGAAGAGATGCGCCTTTGGCGCAGGAAGTAATCGGGCTGCGCCCGAGGTGCTTTTTGGGCTTACGAATACTCGAAAACTCGAATGTTCGAAAACTTAGAAAACTCGAGGACTCCGAAACTTCGGTGAGGGGGGGATGGCGCTTCTCCGCCCGGCTGGTGCTATTGGATCACTTTTTTAATATGTGCTGCCACAAATTCGGCGGTTTGGCAGCTCCAGTGTGTGTCGTCGGCGATAAAGACATCCTTTTCGCCCCGCTGGAGCAGGGGAAGGAGCAGTTCTTTCGCCACGATGAAGCACGAATCCTCGCCCACCAATGCGCGGAAATCCTCACAGACGGTTTTTCGCGGATACGGATTGCTTACGATAAAGTCCTGATAGAGGTCGTATTTGTCGGGGGCAAGCAGGAAAATGAGTTTCACGCCGCGTTCACGGGCAAGCGTTCGTAGCAGGTGGATTTTCCCTTTCAGCTGTTCCGATGGCGGCAGACTCATGTCCATGTCCACGTCTTCATGGAAGAAGAAAAGCGTGGTGCTGAGGTCGGACGTAAACAACGGCTTTTTCAGTTCTGCCCTAAGAACAGGCTTGGTAATGCCCAGCCTGCAAAACAGCATGTCGCGGGTGCTGATAAGAGGGTTCAGCAGCATGGGCGACGATGTGGCTGCCTGTGTTGCCGGGGCTGGTTTCTTCCTGATTTTTGCTGTCGGTGCCGTCACGTCGGGGTTGAACGATTGCAGGCGCAAAGGCAGATACCGCTCGCCGGTTTCCACAATCATCACGCGACAGCACGTGGAGTCAATGCCGTGGAATGCCAGCAGTTCTGCGGCGCATTGCAGCGGATTGAAGTAGTTGAGGTTTTGCGGCACCACATTAGCCACATTGAAGCCGTCGCGAGCCAGATAGTTCTGGAAAGAGTTCTGTTTCCGCTGGCTGAACGAGTCGCCCACCACCAGCACCAGAGTGCTGTCCTGGAGTCGTAGCGAGTCGGGGTCGTAGATTTCGCGGTAATATGTGGGGATGTGGTTGGAATTGTCGGGGTAGAAGCTGTTGCTGCGGTCCAGCGGGAGATGCCCCACCACGGCGAGGTCGCCGGTGGCGTTGGGGTTGATGTAGAAGACGAAGTAGGCGCATGCCAGCACCCACACCAGCCACACAGGCAACACCCAGACCGCTATTTTTGTCAGAAACCGCTTCATCAGAACTGGAAATAGATAAATGTTTTAACCGAACTTGAGAACCACACAATGCCGGCAAGCAGGATGGCATAGACGCCATAGCGCAGCACGGCGTTTCGCGCCGCAAGGCTTCCGGCACCGAACTGCAGGGCATGTTGCTTGTCGCGCTGTGTCCATTCCACCAGAATCAGCAGCACCGCCAGCACAATGGCGATTCCGTTCCGTGGGTGCTGGAACTGGAAGAAAGGTGTGGAGAACAAATGGCCGCAGAACGACCACGCCTCGGTGAGCGACGGTGCGCGGAAAGGAATACGCCCTATGCACACCAATGCGAAAGTGAGCAGCATCATTCCCGTTTCTTTCAGCGATGGCAGCAACCGTCCCTGTGCCACATCGGTGGGGAACTTGGTCTTTATGCCGAAAACGATGAACACGGTTATTATCAGTCCGTGATAGAGACCGAAAGTGAGGAATTTCCAGTCGGCACCGTGCCACAGACCGTTGATGAGAAACACCACGATGGTGTTGAACACGATGCGGTATTTGGGGCATCGGCTTCCGCCCAGCGGGAAATAGATGTAGTCGCGTAGCCAGGTAGTGAGCGAGATGTGCCAGCGGCGCCAGAATTCGGGAATATTGCGTGCGAAATAAGGATTGTTGAAGTTTCGCATCAGGTTGATGCCGAACAGGCGTGCCGTACCGATGGCGATGTCGCTGTAGGCAGAGAAATCGCAGTAAATCTGTATGGAATAGAGAATGAGTCCTTCCACCACGAGATTCACACCCGAGTAGGACGCATATCCGCGCCACACCATATCCACCGCCACGGCGCAATTATCGGCTATGACAATTTTCTTGAAGAAACCCCAAAGCATCTGTCGGCATCCGTCCACCGCCATGGCGTAATCGAACCTGCGCTGCGCTCCAAACTGTGGCAGGAGGTTTCCGGCGCGTTCAATGGGACCAGCCACCAGTTGCGGGAAGAAGGCGATGTAGGTGGCTTAGGTAATGAGGTTGTGGCTGGCACGGATTTTTTCCTTATAGACGTCGATTGTGTAGCTGAGCGCCTGGAAGGTGTAGAAACTTATTCCTACCGTCAGCACTATGTTGAGAGTGGGCCAGTCGAGTGTGATGCCGAAAACGGCGAACAGGTCCTGCAGACTCTCGGCAAAGAAATTGTAGTACTTGAATGTTCCCAGAATGGCGAGGTTTACCACTATGTTGACAACGTTGGCGATCTTTTTCTGCCTTACCGTAGGCGAGCGTTCAATTATGAGTCCGCAAACGTAGCTTACCACAGTTGTGGTGCAGATAAGAATCAGGAAGCGCCAGTTCCAGTAGCCATAGAAGAAATAACTTGCAGCGAGCAGAAGCACGTTTTGCCATTTGTTCCTGCGGAACACAAACCAATAGAGCAGGAACACTATCGGCAGGAACAAAACGTATTCAAGGGAATTGAACTGCATCGCTGTTGATTAGATTAAAGGCCTTTCACTCCCATTTTTACTTCCTGCGCGAAGCGCATTACTTCATCTTTAACTTCATTTTTCACTTCCACTTCCCAGAATCAGTTAATCACAAGGATTTTCGCCACGGCGGCTTCGTTCGACGTGTTGATGTTGGATTGAGAGACAATCACGAAATAGACACCGGTTTTCACCCGTTTTCCGCTGTAGTTGCAGCCATTCCAAGTGGCGAGACCGCCGTTCGACTTGGTTGAAGCCACAACATTGCCGTCAACGTCGGCAATTTTCACCAGAGTGTTGTCCATCAGTCCGGTAATGCTGATGTCGCCGGTGAATTCGGGTCGGACGGGGTTGGGGTAAACGAGGATGTTGCTGAACGACGGCTGAGGCGCCACGGCATCGCTGCGGTATTCTGCCATACCCGCGTCGGTGGTGAAATAAACCGAGTTGGAGTTGGGGTTACAGCAAATCTGGAAAATGCGGTCGGACGGAAGGTTGGAATTTGCGGTGCTGAATTGTTTCAGGATTTCAGAGCCGTCGTAGTTCACGAGGAACACACCGGCTGAGTTCGTGCCTATCCACTTACGGTTACTGCCGTCAACGGCGATGCAGTTCACCTGTTGTCCGTCGAGCAGGTAATCGGCAAGGTTTGTGCCGTCGTTACGCGGCACTTTTGTGCGATTTATATAGAAATTGCCGCCGAAGGCCTGTGCCGGGTCGAACGAGACGACACCATTGCTCGAAGCCATCCACACGCGGTTGTTCTTGTCAACAGCCAGGTCGTAGATGAACTTCCATTCGTAGCGTTTGTTGTCCTGGTCGATGGCATCGGAACTGTTGAAGCTGAACTTTTTCACCGATGCCGCCGACGGGTTGCCACCGTCGTCCCAGATGGTGATGTTCTTTTCAATGTCACCGTTGGCAAACACTTTTATGCCGGTTGAAGTAATCACAAACTGTGAGCGTTTGTTGCCTATCACGTCGATATTGGGTCTGATCCAGTCGGAAGCCGACACCGACTTCATGTCGATCTTGGCTTTCGGAAGCACCATGACGCGGCTGTTGTTGTCGTCGGTCTGCGCCACCCAAAGATTGCCCTGTGGGTCAAACGCTATGGTGGGGTGGCAGTAGTAGTCGTCGATAAACACCATGGGACTGTTGTTGTAGTCGTAGGTCATAGCCACTTCCCCGTCGGTGATCTTATAGATACCGCCCTGCCACGTGGGCAGGAAATAGGTGTGAGGGTCGGCGGGGTGTATCACAGGCCGGTAGTTGCCGCCTTTGTCGATAGGGGTTGATGGTGTTACGTCTGTCCAGAAATTGTCCTTCATGCTGTTTACGATGGTTTTCGGTCCCACAGTGCCAAAGAGAGCGTTGGTTGCCCTTCCGGTAACAAGGAGTTCGTCGGTCGAAGCATTGTAGGTCATATAGAAAGGCTTGGAAATGGTGAGGCAGTTCGGCTTCACATACGAAGAAGTCTCTTCTCCGCTGATTTTGTGCAGACCCTGAACGCCCAGCGCCCACCAGTCTCCGTTCTGTTCCTGCGAAGAATAGATTTCGCCGCCTGTCTCAGGGATGCTCTGCATGTTGGTTCCCTGTTCGTTGAACGTCAGCACCTCTTCGTTTTGCGGGAACGATGCCACGAAACCGCTTGTTGTGGGCTGGACGTTGGCGGGGCGGTACCACGAAATCTGCTCGTTGGTGAGGCTGCCGTTGGTGAGGCTGAATCGGAAGAAGTAGCCGTTGTTGAAGAAAAACAGTGAGGAGGAAATGGGAAAAATCTTCCCGCCGGTTATCTCAAATTCCTCAAGTTCGCTGAGTGTTTCAAAATGCTTGTTCTTGCTGCCGTAGTAGAGCGCGTCGTCGGTGCTGATGACGATGTATTCACCCACAACGGCAACCGAAAGCACCTTTATTGACTCGGTGGCGGTTTCGGAAGTCTTGCTGAAGAAATGCGACTCTGTCAACTCCCACAACTCCTGGTCGAACACAACGTATCCGAAATTCGTAGCCACAAAGATAAGTCCGTCGTCGGAGAACGTTACATCGTTCACGTCTTTTTCCAGAGTGGTGACGTAGTTCTGGATCTGGGGCATGTTCACCACTTCGTGCGACGGCAGAATGGCATCGATGTCGGAATTGGCGTAGGTAATCACCAGGTTACTGGTGTTGTAGTCGAAGTAGATGCCTGTAATATCGCTGTCGTTGAGGTAATT
The DNA here is from genome assembly GCA_017962285.1 of Muribaculaceae bacterium. GTDB lineage: Bacteria > Bacteroidota > Bacteroidia > Bacteroidales > Muribaculaceae > Sodaliphilus. The sequence continues at coordinate 17,449 of JAGCVR010000120.1, forward strand.
GCCCTTGAAAAGAGGCTCTGTTTCCTCGCTCTCTTTCTCATATCTGAAAAGGTTGCCGTCGGCAAGGTAATAAACATCGTCGCCGGTGTCGATGACATTCTGGATTCCCTGCCCGAACGATGGGTGGTAAATCCATGTGTCGATGCCTTGCGCCCAGGCAAGGGAACAGACAGAGAGAAAAGCAACAATGGCAAATATTTTTTTCATATCATTCAGTGTTTTAATATTTGAGTCGCCAGCCTCAGCGTGAGGTGTACTATAAAATAACGTTAACGAGCCTCTTAAATTGTGTAAATCACCAAGTAAAAGGGAGCGGATAAGCAAAAACCTTTCACTTATCCGCCCGCTTATAATAAAATTGAAGATGATGCTACTTGATCACAAGTATTTTTGCCACCACGGTGCGGGTATCCTGGTCGGATGCGGAAGCGCACACATAATATGTCCCGGTAGGCACGCGGGCGCCGTTGGCGTCGCACACGTCCCAAATCGCTCTTGTCCCGGTGGCCTGGGTGGAAGCGATGAGTGTTCCAGCCTCGTTGATAATGTTCACATAGGAATCGGATACAAGCGATTCCACGGTTACGTATCCGGTGAAATTGTGAGGCACAGGGTTGGGGTAGGCATAGGTTGCGGAATAATCGGTGATTTCGGATGTTTCGCCGTCGATATACTCGAGGAATCCGCTTGTTGTAGACATATACACCGAGTTGGTCGCCGGGTTACAGTAAACACAGTAGATTTTGTTTGACGTGAGGGCGCTGTTCGACGTGTCGAAATGCTTGATAATCTGTGAGCCGTCGGGACTCACGAGGAACAGACCCTGTGAATTTGTTCCAATCCACTTTCGGTTCTGGCTGTCCACACCTATTGTGTTCACCTGTTCGCCTTCGAGCAGATTTGTTCCGTCGGCGGTTTTGATGCGCGTAACGCGGAAATCATCGCTGAACGCATTCGACGGGTTGAACGCAAATACTCCGTCGGCATATCCCACCCA
>JAGCVR010000121.1 GCA_017962285.1 Muribaculaceae bacterium
ATCTTTTGGTGCTGACAGATGTTCTGCCCCAGATAAAACGTATGATGCAGATAAACGATGCTATGTCACCAAAGAGCTTTATACAAAAACTCCGTATAATGCAGCTGCGCATTTGTTGTTTTCACCTGTGATACAAGAGTATTATTGCAGTGGGGTAGCCCCATGCAAGAAAAAGATTCTCGCCGGTGAGGTCCTTGTCGGCCATCACTTCGCCACGCGTCCGGGTAATAATATTCAGTTCGTTTGCTGACATTGGCACATCATATTCAGTCTTGAATTTGATTAATGCTCAAAAATAATGTTTATTTTTCAAACATACAAATGTTATTGCAGAAATCATAAGTTCAATTGCTCGGCTTTGGTTAAACAATGTTAATGAGTGGCTTTAATTTTGTTTTGACTTCTCATTACATTAAATTTGCATATTTGGGAGAACTAAAATTCTATTAACCCTCAAATTAGGAATATTAACATAAAACTTAACACAATATGCTTAACGAGAAAGATTTGGCCCAGTTAGAGAAAGTGGGCATTGAAGCTAAGGAAATTGAGAATCAGTTGAATCGGTTTGCCACGGGTTTCCCATATCTGAAGATTGAAGCCGTTGCCACAGCCGAGAAAGGTATTAAGGTGCTCTCTAAAGAGGATGAGCAGAAATATGTGGATGCGTGGAATAATTTCAAGGGAACTATAGAGAAATTCGTGCCCGCTTCGGGTGCGGCGAGCAGAATGTTCAAGAACCTGTTCGCTTTCGCTTCCTCTGGAAGAAACACGCCTGAGACAGATTTCGAGAACCAGTTCTTTGCCGGTATCATGAACTTCGCGTTCTATCCCACGCTTAACCGTGTTTGTTCCAAGCTGTATGGCGAAGACATTCATTCGCTTATGAAGCTGGACCGCCATGTGGACGTGGTGAAGGCCCTGCTGATGCCCGAAGGCATGAACTACGGCGCACTTCCCAAGGCATTGCTCCAGTTCCATAAGATTGCTCCCATGGTGGTTCACACTCCGCTTGAAGAACATCTGGAGGAAGGTGCGCAATACGCACGCGACGAGCAGGGAAAGGTGAATCTGCATTTCACCGTCTCTCCCGAGCACAGGAAAGAATTTGAGAAACTGCTCAAGGCGAAGCTTCCAATCATGGAGGCCGTGTGGGGCGTAACCTACAACGTTACCATGTCGGAGCAGAAAGCGTCAACCAACACCATTGCCGTTAATACCGACAACACCCCTTACCGTGATGCTGAGGGCGAATTCCTGTTCCGCCCAGCCGGACACGGAGCGCTTATTGAGAACCTGAACGAGCGCACAGCCGATGTGATTTTCGTTAAGAACATCGATAATGTGGTGCCTTCAAAACTGCGTAACATCACCACGCGCTACAAGAAAGTGATAGCCGGATGTCTGGTTGCCACACAGCAAAGAATTGCGGAGTATCTCCGTCTGCTAGACTCAAAGAAATTCACCCCCGAAGCACTAAAGGAGATGCTGGCATTTGTGGAAGATGTGCTTTGCACGAAGAACAAAGCTACAGATGGAATGGGTGATGAAGAACTTGCCGCATATCTCTTCGCCAAGCTGAACCGACCCATCCGCGTGTGCGGTATGGTGCGCAACGAGGGCGAACCCGGCGGTGGCCCATATCTCGCTTATGATGAGGATGGCGGCTATTCGCCACAGATTCTGGAGGCCGCTCAAATCGACGAGAACGACCCCGATGCTGTGGCACTTATGAAGAGCGGAACTCACTTTAATCCAGTGGACCTGGTTTGCTACATCAATGACTACAAGGGCCGTAAGTTTAACCTGAAAGACTTTGTTGACTACAATACCGGTCTGATTTCACTAAAGTCGAAAGACGGTGTGGAAATCAAGGCGCTGGAATTGCCGGGACTCTGGAACGGCTCAATGAGCAAGTGGAACACAATCTTTGTGGAAGTGCCTGCTGAGACTTTCAATCCGGTGAAAACCGTGAACGACCTTCTTCGCAAGCAGCATCAGTAAAAAAAGGAGTAATGCGCTTCGCGCAGGGAGTGAAAGGTGAAGTAATGCGCCGTTGGCGCAGGAAGTGAAAGGTGAAGTAAACGAGCTTCGCTCGTGGAAGTAAGACATGAGCGAAGCTGATAATTTAATATGGTAATAGAGATGAAACGTAATATTTTTATTGTGATAATAATGACGCTGGTGGTGACGGGTTTCAGTTGTACTCAGGCGCGTGCCAAGGTTGATAAGACTCAAAAACCTGCAGCAAAATCTGCCGTGACTGCAGGGCAGGAAGGCACTGTGATGAAAATCTCGCAGGACCAATTCGCCAAAAGGGTGTTCGATTATAAGGCAGGCGCATTTAAGTTTCTTGGTTCCTGTCCTGCCATAGTGGATTTCAATGCCGACTGGTGCGGACCATGCCGCCGGCTGGCGCCCACAATCGACTCTCTGGCGGTGCAGTATGCCGGAAAGATTGATTTCTACAGCGTGAATATTGATGAGAACCGTCCGTTGGCAAATGCCCTTGGCATACAGAGCATACCCATGCTGCTGTTCATTCCGCTCGAAGGTCGCCCGCAGGCATCGGTGGGACTGCTGCCACGCGAGGATATAGAGCAGGCAATCCGCGAAGTTCTCCTTGTGCAGTAATTTAAACGAATCACGGAAATGACCGAACACAAAAAGACAATAGCGTATTTTCATGGTTTCGGCTCCAGCAGTCTTACTAATTCTGCAAAGTTTCTCAGGGAAAACTTGCCGGAATTCAATGTGATTGCTCCCGATATTCCAATTGACCCCGCAGAGGCATTGCCGTTTTTGAAAAACTACTGTGCAGCCAATAAGGTGGACCTTGTGGTAGGCACAAGCATGGGAGGGATGTATGCGATGCAGATGACAGAATGTCGGCGTTTCTGTGTCAATCCTGCACTGCAACTATCGCAGGTTGAGGGACTGCTGACCGAAGGAACGTTTGAATTTTTCCAGCCCACTGCCGATGGCAGAACACACTTTACGATAACTCGTGATATAATTCGCCATTTTCAAGAGATGGAGCATCACCTGTTCGACGGCTTTACGCCAGAAAACGCTTGCCGATGCTGGGGATTCTTCGCCGACTGCGATACGCTGGTGAACTGCAAGCCATTGTTTTCCGAATACTTCAGTCAAGTGATTGATTTCCACGGGGAGCATCGTCTCAGCGAGGATGTGCTTCGCGACGTAATCATTCCAGCCGCGCGAAAAATCTTCGCCGACTAACCATACCGAAAAAATGTGATTTTTAGGGCAAATAATTATTTATGTGCTTACGAATAAGAGTATGGAGTGCCAAACCGACACTCCATACTTGGTTTTGTGTTATGTTCAAAGCTGCTGTGTTATGTCCAGGGCAGCTTGTTGTGAACAGAAATTATGCTATGCCCAGGTCACGGCAGATGGTGTCGATTTTGGCATCTGCCCAGTCGTTCTTGGCATCGTAAGCTTCAGCGCTTTCGAGTTTGTCGTGTACTTCAATGTAGAACTTGATCTTAGGCTCTGTTCCGCTCGGGCGGATAGAAACCTTGGTTCCGTCTTCGGTGAAGTACTGGAGCACATTGCTCGTAGCCGGCATGTCGAGTTTGGTCTTGGCACCGGTCTTGACATCGGTCTCTTCCAGGAGTTGGAAGTCGCGAATCATCACTACTGGCGAACCGGCGATTTCCTTCTGCGGGTTCTCGCGGAAATTCTTCATCATAGCCACGATTTCCTCGGCACCGCTCTTGCCTGTGCGCACCACGCTGATGCCACGCTCCTTGCTGTAGCCGTAGGTCTTGTAGATGTCGATAATGAGGTCGTTGAGCGACATTCCCTTGTCCTTAGCCCAAGCGGTGATTTCCGCCATGAGAGGAATAGAGGAAACAGAGTCTTTGTCGCGTGCAAAAGTTTCGGGCAGATAGCCGTAGCTTTCCTCACCGCCGCCAAGATAGCGTGCTTCAGTACCTTCGAGTTCGCGCATCACTGTGGCGATCCACTTGAAGCCGGTGTAGCAGTCATAGAGCTTGATGCCTTCCTTCTTGGCAATCTTTGCAATGAGTTCGCTTGTCACGATGGTCTTAACTATATACTCGTTGCCTGTGAGGCGACCGAGTTCGCGGTTGCGAACCATGAGATAGTAGTGGAGCAGAATCTGAATCTGGTTACCGTTGAGCAGGTCGTATTCGCCCTTGTTGTTCTTAGCCACAACCGAGATGCGGTCGGCATCTGGGTCGCTTGCCATAGCCACGTCGGCCTGGGTCTCGGTGGCTTTGTTGATAGCCATCATCATAGTGGGCTTGTTCTCGGGGTTGGGCGACTCCACTGTGGGGAAATCTCCGCTCATCACGTCCTGCTCGGGTACATGGATGATGTTCTTGAAGCCCCAGCGCTGCAGTGAGCGTGGAATGATGTCGCGTCCCACGCCGTGAATCGGAGTGTAAACCACCTTGAGGTCGCTCTGGCGCTCGTCAATGTCGGGGCTGAGCGAGATGGTGTGGATTTGCTCAATGTACTGGTGGTCGATGTTCTCACCGATAATCTCAATGAGCTCGGGATTTCCCTGGAACTTAATCTCGCGAACGTCCTTAATGGCGTTAACGTGGTTGATGATATTTACGTCGTGAGGAGCAACCACCTGTGCGCCATCGTCCCAGTAAGCCTTGTAGCCGTTGTATTCCTTGGGATTGTGCGAAGCGGTGATGTTAACACCACTCTGGCAACCGAGAAGGCGTACGGCATAGGAAAGTTCCGGAGTGGGGCGTGGACCTTCAAAGAGGAACACCTTTATTCCGTTGGCGGAGAAGATGTTTGCCACAGTCTCGGCAAACAGACGGCTGTTGTTGCGCACGTCGTGTCCCACCACAACCTTGATTTGCTCGAGGTTGGTGAACGCAGCCTTGAGGTAGTTGGCAAGTCCTTGAGTAGCAGAGCCCACAGTGTAGATGTTCATGCGGTTAGAGCCTGCTCCCATAATGCCGCGAAGTCCACCTGTACCAAATTCCAGATTTTTGTAGAACGATTCAATAAGGTCGGTCTTGTCCTCGTTCTCAAGCATTTTTTTAACTTCGGCTTGAGTCTCCTGGTCATAACCCTCGGTGAGCCAGCCCTGAGCTTTCGCCGTTACTTCGTTTAACAATTTCTCGTCGATCATAATTAAGTTAAAAGGTATGTTAATTGGTTAATAATTTTTGTTCAAATTTAAGCAAAAAAATCAGAATTGACAAATTAGTTGAAAAAATGAGTAAAAACTTTTGTCATGTTCAGGTGGTCGGCTACCGACCCAGTTTCGCGCACTGAGTGCATGGCAAGAAGCGGATTCCCCACATCCACGCCCTCAATATCTATCTGTCCCGTAAGGATGTTACCCAATGTGGAGCCGCCGGCTACATCGCTGTGATTTACAAAATACTGGAAGGGGACATCGGCGTCCAGACAAAGCGACTTGAATATCGCGGCGGAATGTGCGTCGCTCATGTATTTGCAGTTGGCATTGATTTTTATGCAAGGCCCGCCACCCAGAGCCGGATGGTTAGTGGGGTCATACTTTTCGCTGTAGTTGGGATGGTAGGCATGTGCGTTGTCAGCCGAAATCAGGAAAGAGTTGCTGATGGCTATGCTGAAGTCCTGATAGCTTCCGCCCTGCTCCTCAACGATCCTCAGCAGCAGGTTCGACAGCACCGGAGACCCGGCACCCTGTTTCGTGCCGCTGCCGGTCTCTTCGTTGTCGAAGATGGCGAGCACGCAGGTATTCTCTTCGCTGATATCAGATGTAATTGCCGTGAGCCCGGCATGAACCATGCTCAAATCGTCGAGCCTTCCAGCCGAGATGAATTCGTCGTGCAGACCGAAAGTGCATGCCGGAGTAGTGTCAAACAGCATCAGGTCGAAATCGAGAATCTGCTATCTGGGAGCATTCAGCTCATTTGCCACAAGGTTAAGCAGCATGCCGTCGGTTTCAAACTCGATGTTCACTTTAGCGATTATGGGAAGCATGTCTTTCTGTTTCGACAGATGATTCCCCTCATTTACCGCACGATTGAAATGAATTGCCAGATGAGAAATCTGGAGCAGAGGCCGGCGGATGTGAATGAGTCTTGTCACCGGGTGCAACGCGTCATTATCTTTAAGGATAACACGTCCGGCAATAGACAGCGGGCGGTC
>JAGCVR010000122.1 GCA_017962285.1 Muribaculaceae bacterium
CTCCCGCCTTGCCGTTATATTCAAAAAGTCCGCCCATGAGCGTACTGCGGCAGCGTTCGTGGTCGCTGAAACCGTCGTCGCAGTTGTCGTGCGACCAGCAGTCGATGAGCGTGGCACTGGTGCTGTGGCCGGGCGTGGAATGTCCGTTGAAGCCGTCGCCTGTGTTGCCATAGGTTGCCGAAACTGCCTCACAGCGGATAAACGTAGCTCCAGTGGCATTGTGCCAGCAGAATGCACCGCCCGAGAACACATATCTCGCCGCGCAATCGGCAATCACCGGATAAAGCATACCATTTACATTTACGGTCATATACCACACCTCAATCCCATTCATCTCCACCGATTTGCCGCCGTTGCCTCCAGCGAAAAAGTCGGCGCCAGTCGAGTAACACACGGGGTTGCTTGCCGAGATGGAAACCGGACGCGAAAGATACACACGTCTTTGTGTCTCGTCAAAGAACCATTTGCTTGAGTCGCTCCGCTCAAGTTCATCCATTGCCTGCCGGAGCGAAGTGGCTGCGCACCGGTAAATGATTGTGGCAGGGCTGCGGTATGTGGCGCCGCGCTGCAGCGGATGCCGCTCATGCGGAAGAATCAGCGTGTTGCCGTCGGGGATGCCCTCCTGCCATATTCGGTTGTTGCGGTCATGGAATGTTACATCACTGGAAACATGGAAAGAATATACTTTCCCGGCCTCGCGACGCTCGCCGCCGCTGGCAATGACGCTTTGCGGATGCTTGAACACCACATTGGCGCCGTCCATTGCACTAATCACAATTCGTGGAGCAGAAGCAAGGCGCAGATTCACTTGCTGAAAATAGGTCCCGGCAAGGCACAGCACCGTGTCGGCGCCGTCACTCAACGCACAGTCCACAGTGAGCATTGGCTCACTTGCCGTAATGCCCGAAGATGCGTCGCTGCCACAGGGCGAGACATATCTGACGACAGCCTCTGCCTTTGGCACGCATATCATCAGGAACAGCATAAGTGCCAATCTCGCGGTGATTCTTTGTCGGGGTTTCATTCTCATATCAAAAAGGGCGGACACACAATCTGCGCCCGCCCCTGTTTCTTACAGATATTTTGCTACTTCCTGCGGCAACTGGGTAACATCGTCCACCCGCTTGGCAACAACTCCGCTGCGGTCAATGATAAACACCGTGGGCACCGACGAGATGTTGTAGGGAGCAGAACTGCTTCCAGTGGGGTCATATACCGTTATCCACGGCAGATTCTTGGCAGCCTGGCGATAAACCACATCGTTGCGGTCGAGACTCACCTGGTAAATCTCCAGTCCACGATTCTTATACTTGATATAGGTATCGTTCAGAATCTTGTTGAATGCCGGTGAGAAATCGGCCTCATAAATCGTGAAGTTGAGAATCACCACGTTGCCTTTGCCCGCCTCACTCTGCAAGTCGTGCTTCACTCCGTCGTAATCCTCAAGATTGATGTTGAAAAGGCTTGTCATGCTCACCTGAAGGGTGTCGAGGTCAGAGCGAGTCTGCTGGGCGCGCTGTTCGCGCTGCGCATTCAGCACAAGATTCACCAGGTAGTCGGTACGCGGGTCCTGAGGGCTGAACTGACGGAACAGATTAGCCACAGCCCCAATCACTTTCAGGTCCTTGGAATCGGCAGGGTTGAAAAGCGGCTGGCCGTTGATGTACTTGTTGATGATATAATAAGACACGATGCCTCCCGGGTCGGCAAGTACCATATCGGCAAGCGAGCGTTTCCATTTGGCAAGTTCTTCTTCGCCGGCAGCACTGGCCATGTACTTAATGGCATCCTTGTCGATCTGCATCACCTGCGCGGCATGCTCACTGCCTGTAACGGTGAAGTCGGTATCGAACGTTTTCAGCTTTGTGGAAATGCTGATATTGTCAATACTGTCGATGGGGAAATAAATCGACTGCGAATTCATTCTTATCCTGTATATTCCGGGATACTGCGGTGCCTGATGACTCACCTCGAACGCACCGTTTCCGGTAGTCTTGATGGAATCCAGGATAAACCACGAGCCATTGCTCGACTCCTCAAGGACAAGTTGCGTCGAATCGCCCGCACCTTCAATCGTTCCACTCACCCTGAACTTGTTGCCATTGCACGACGCAAGTGCAAGCACCATTATCATGGCAGTAATAAACGTCTTCACTTTCATAAGATTCATCTTGTTTTTAACCAATTCTTCTGCAAATATACAAATAAATTCGGTTATTTCAGACCCAGGTTGCGCAGAAGGGCGTCGGCATTGGGCTCATGACCGCGGAACCGCACGAAGAGCTTCATGGCGTCTTCGGTGTCGCCGGCTTCAAGGATATACTTGCGGTAGTCGTCGGCAACTGCGGTGTTGAGCGCGCCTTCCTCGCGGAAACGCTCAAATGCGTCGGCTTCGAGCACCTGTGCCCAGAGATAGGTGTAGTAGCCGCAGCTGTACTGGTCGTTGTCGAAGATATGCTTGAAATACGGACTGCGGTAACGGAACTGTATTTCTGCGGGCAGACCTATGCGACGTGCCACATAGCGCTCAAATCCCTTTATGTCGATGTTTTCGCACCAGTTGAGCTTGTGCCATTCAATGTCGAGCAGGGCGGCTCCCACCAGTTCGGTCATCACAAATCCTTTATTGAACTTGCCGCTTTCCAGAATCTTATCCACCAGAGCCTGAGGAATCACCTCGCCGGTCTTGTAGTGGCGAGCGTAGTTCTTGAGGATTTCCGGCTCGTAGGCCCAGTGCTCGTTGATCTGCGACGGCAGTTCCACCATGTCGCGGTCCACATTAGTCCCAGCCAGGCTGCGGAAAGGAGCCCGCGTGAGCATTCCGTGCAGTGCGTGCCCGAACTCATGGAACACTGTCTCCACCTCATCGAGCGTGAGAAGCGACGGTGTGGTGGGGGTGGCTGGAGTAAGACTTGCCACATTATAAATTATGGGTCGCTCGCTCACACCTTTATAGTTGTATTCCGAACTCATTTCGCTCATCCATGCACCCTGGGCCTTGGTCTCGCGCGGCATGTAATCGGTCATGAACACTGCCACGTGCTTGCCCTGGGCATCGGTAACGTCGTAAACCGTCACTTCGGGGTTATACTTGGGGGCATCGGGCATCTCGGTGAAGTTGAGCCCGTAGAGACGTTTGGCAAGGTAGAAAATACCGTTCTTCACCACACTGTTGAGCTCAAAATATGGGCGCACCTCGTCGGCGCTGAAGTTGTAGCGCTCGTTCTTCACTTTCTGGGCATAGTAGTAATAGTCCCATGGAGCGATTTTGAAGTCGCCTCCGTGAGCGTCGGCATAAGCCTGCATGTCTGCCACTTCCTCCTTCACTTTTTCCACTGCGGGATTGAAAATCTGATAGAGCAGGTTTTCGGCATTCTCCACGGTTTTAGCCATCACTGGATCTATGGCATAGTCGGCAAAGGTTTCAAATCCCAGAATCTGCGCTTTCTTCTTGCGGAGCTGGATAAGTGCGTTGATGTTGGCGGAGTTGTCGTATTGGTCGCCACGGCTTGCGGTGTTCATGTAGGTTTCATACATCTGGCGGCGCAATTCGCGGTTGTCGGCATTGGTAAGCACGTCGAGGCGTGTTGCGCCACGCGGTGTGAACGCCCATTTCCCTGGCTGCCCGCGCTTAACGGCTTCGGCGGCAGCGTCGTCGATAGTCTGCTGCGGCAGACCTGAGAGCTGAGCCGGGTCGCTCACGAAGATGGCGTTGGCGCTCATCTCGTGCATCACATTGTTGGCAAAAGAAAGTTCAATGGCTGCCTGACGGGTATTGATGGCCTTGAGCGAATCTTTCATCTCGGGCGACAAAAGGGCGCCATTGCGCACGAAACGCTTGTAATATTTTTCGGTGAGTCGCTTCTGAACATCGGTCAGTTTCAGTTCATCGGCCTTGTCATAAACCGCCTTTATGCGGCTGAACAGAGCGTCGTTCATATAGATGTCGTCGTTCTGTGCTGTCAGCATCGGCGATATTTTTTCGGCAAGCTCCTGCATCTGTGGAGTGTTGTCGCTCTCGGAAAGCGCATAGAACACATAGGACACGCGATTAAGCGTGGCTCCGCTGTTGTCGAGCGCAAGCACGGTGTTTTCGAAATCCGGTGCCTGCGGGTTGTCTATGATAGCCTGAATTTCTTCGTTCTGCTGCGCAATGCCGGCTTCCACGGCGGGCAGATAATGCTGATAGCCAATAGTGGCAAATGGCGGAATCTTATACTTCGTCTTGTATTCCGACATGAATGGGTTTTTCTGTCTCACTGTTTTCTTGTTTGCTGCCACAGTACTGCCCACGCAGCACAAAATGGCAAGGATAAGGATTATTGATTTTTTCATCTTTATATATGTTGAAAAGTTAATGTTTTGTCATCTTGAATGTCACCATTTGCGGATAGTGGTCGCTTGTGCCTATTTTATCCATTACCGAACTTACGGCCTTGAAGTTTCCCCTGTACAGCACATGGTCTATCTTAAAGTACAGCCCGTGTTCCTTGTAGGTGGAAATGGGGCCGAGTCCGGTTTCGGCAAATGCATCGTTCAGGTCGTCTCCCTTAATGGTGCGATATGTGTAACTGGCGGGAGTGTCGTTGAAGTCGCCGCACACGATCATGTTTCGCGGACTGCGCTCCACAACGCGCCTCACTTCCTTTGCCTGGGCGGCACGGGCAGTTGCCATCACCTGAATCTTTTTCACCAAAGCCTTGAATTCCGACATGCGCGACACATTGCCATCAGCACGATTATTGCTTATCTGGGTGATGGTTTTCTCTTTCGTGGACAACTGGAAAGAAGTCAGATGGACACCTATAATCCTTATGGTATCATCGCCCACAAAGACATCGTACACCTTCCCGTAAGAATCGTGGCGGTCGGAAATCTGGTCGTGATTCGGTTCGATGTTTGCCCATTTCAGCTCATCAGTCAACAGTTTATAGGGATGCCTTGACATAATCATCACATCGTGATGCCAGTGAGAACGATATGGGTATTTTTTCTTAATTTCTTCCATGAATGGCTGGACCGAGATCATTTCCTCATAGGAGTAACCCGTGAGCGAACCCTCCTGCATTATTATCACATCTGGATTTTTCTCAATCAGATATTTCATGTTGGGATTTATGCCGGTCCTGGAACCAAAGTAATATCCCAAGACTCTAGAGTTGAACGTGATGATTGAAAAAGTGGAATCATTTTCCGAGATGTGCGGCTTAAACACATTCACCGGACACACAAGTCTCAACGAGGGCCAAGACACGAGCATCGCCACTCCCACTATCAGTGCAGCAGCCCATTGACGTAAGACCACCATCACCACAAGAACAACCAGCGAAAATACCGCTACATGCAACAGAGCAAGAGTGAGCAGATTAGCTACGGCTGACTCCCGCGGCTGAACATGCCCTCCGTAAGCCGATGCCAGCATAAGTGCTGCGACAACGATTGAAATCACTATCGCCACCACTCGCCATGTTCTTTTTATGGTTCTCTTTCCGCTCAAAATTGTTTTCAGTTTTTAAACTTAAATGTAATGAGCTGCGGATAGTGGTCGCTGTCGCCCTGCTTCACCACCTCTGAACTCACCGCGCGCAAACCGCCTCTGTAAAGCACATGGTCGATCTTGAAGTACATCCTGTTTTCGTGATAGGTAATAGCCGGTCCCGTACAGCAGTCCACGTAGGCGTCGCGCATGTCGGAGCCTCGGATGGTGCGATAGACATACGATGCCGGCGGGTCGTTGAAGTCGCCGCACAATATCACGTTTCTGGGACTCCGGTCAATCACATCGCGCAATTCCTTCGCTTCCTCCACCCGCTTGACCGAAGCCTGTTTCAGCTTTTTGGCGATATGACGGTAGAACCAGCGCAGGTTGTTCTTGTTCTGCTCCATGCTCTTCATGTTTTTCATGCGGGTTTTTTCCTCGTAGCTGGTGCGCTCTTTCATGGAAAGTCCTATCGGGTTCAAATGAACGCCTATCACCCTCACCGTGTCATCGCCCGCAAACACATCGAACACTTTCGCAAAATACACCCTGTGGTCCGATTCCTGGTCCCATCCATGCTCTATCCCTTTCCATTTCAGCTCCTGCTCAACGAACCTGTAGGGGTATTTCGACATGATTATCACATCGTGCCAACCGTGCGAGCGATAGGGATATTTCTTGTTCAGTTCCTTGAGCAGCGGTTTTATCGACGGCAACGACTCATAATGGTTCCTGGTGAGCGACGCTTCCTGCAGAATGGCAACATCGGGGTATGTGTCGAGCACATATTTCAAGTTGGGATTGATGTCCTTCTGCATCCCGTCGTAAATCCCGAAATTGCGCACGTTGAACGTGACCAGGGTGAGTTTTCGGTCGGTCTCGGAAGCGTGTGATCTGAACAAAGTTATGGGCGATACAAGTCTTATTGAACCCCACGACAGAACGATGGCTGCCGCCACCACGAGCGCCGGCCGCCACTGCCGAAACACGAGCAGCAGCACCAGGACAAATATCGTTGCAACCCACATATAAGGCAATATCAGCGAAAAAAGGGTGAGCAAGACGTTCCTGCCCGGGTTGAAGTAGCCGCTCATCGCCGATGCCAGAAGCAGCAGTGCGGTAATCACCGCCAACACATAGCCCAATATCTTCAAAATCCGTTTCATCGCCTCATCGTTTCAATAAATCACCGTTATTTCTTGCCCGACGCGCGGAAAAGCATTGCCTTCTCCTCATCGCTCAGGGCGGCATATCCGCTCATCTTAAGCTTGTCGAGTATGGCATCTATCTCGCTCTCGGTGGGCACTTCGGCACGGGTGCCGGGATGGGATGCCTTCGTGTTCGTGCTCTTTGCGCCTTTCTTCCTGCGGTTCGCCACGTATTCACACAGGCCGCAGTACTGATTCACCATCCAGTCTATCACGGAGTTGACGGGACGCGTAATATCGTGCCCGGAGCGTATTGCCACTCCGAACCACAATCCCACAAGCGCACCTCCTATGTGAGAGATGTGTCCTCCGGCGTTTGTACCGTCCATGCTCAGGAAGTCGATGAAAATGGTGATAATCGCAATCCACTTCAGTGAGACGGCACCGAAAAACAGCAGATTAATCTTGTATTCGGGCGAATATATCGCAACAGCCACCACCACGGCGATTATTGCCGCCGACGCGCCAACGAGCACGGCGCCTTCCGCTGCGGCGAAATAAGGCAGGAATGAATAAGCCAGCACATAGAGCAATGCCCCGCCGAGTCCGCCGAGGAAGTACAAGCCGCCGAGCTGCTTTGCAGTGAAGAACTCAAGGAAAATCTTTCCCAGCCAGTAGAGCCATAGCATGTTGAACAGAATGTGCAGCAAGTCGGCATGCACAAACATATAAGTCAGCAACGTCCACGGCTTGTGCAGCACTCCGCTCACCGAACCGGGCAGATACAGGAAGTTGAATATTGAACCCCAGTCGGCAAGAAACAACACCCCGACCACCGTCACCATCTTCATCAGCACGAAGACTGCCACGTTTATCACGATGAGGTGCTGAAGCAGGTCGCCCTGCCGCCAGAAACGCTTTATGTCGTCAGAATAGCCCATTTCCTATCAGACCCTTCTTTTTCCACACATATATTATAATAAAGGCGAACAACATTCCGCCAAGGTGAGCGAAATGCGCCACGTTGTCCATTGAACCGGTTACTCCGAAGAACAATTCAATCGCTCCGTAACCGATAACCATCCATTTCGCCTTGATTGGGAACGGGAACGGGATGATATACATGGGCAGATTGGGGAATATCATTCCGAAGGCTAGCAGAATACCGAAAACGGCTCCCGAAGCACCCACAGTGACAAGCATGTCCCAGAACTGACCGATCACACCGCCGAGCTGGCCATTGTTCATCAGCTGTTCCACCTCTGCGAATGTCAAATTATTCTGATTGGCGATTAACGGAATAAACATGTCTTTCCAGGTAACCTCCCACACCAGTTCCTGCACGAGTGCAGCGCCAAGACCGCAGGCAAGGTAGAAGAACAGATACCGCTTTGCGCCGAGCACACGTTCCAGTGTAACACCAAACATCCACAGCGAGAACATGTTGAAGAACAAGTGCGTGAACGTGGTATTGTCGTGCATGAACATGTAGGTCACAAGCTGAGCCGCGTTAAAGTCGCTTGCGCGCCAGAAGTGAAGACCGAGCCATTCAATGAGGTCAATATCCTGACGACCCAGCACTATGGTGGCTATCCACATTAGCACATTTATAATCAGCAGATTCTTAGTCACCATCGGAATGGAACTGAAAAATGAATTTCGTCCTGTCATAATCTTATTTGTTTTTTATACTGCAAAATTAGTGAAAAACAACATATAAACGGGAAAATTCGGCCAAAAACCACTTTTTTTTGAAAAAAAATTGATTTTTTTTGCAAAAGTTTTTGCAGAATAATTTTGATTGTATATATTTGTAGCACTAAACACTTAGAAACTATATTGTTAATCTTAAAAAATCATTATTATGAACAAAACAGAATTAGTTAATGCAATTGCCGCTGAGGCTAAATTGACAAAGAAAGATGCCAAGGCTGCTCTCGAAGCTACTCTTGGCGCAGTATCTAAATCTCTCGCTAAGGGCGACAAAGTTGCTCTGATCGGCTTCGGAACATTCTCTGTTGTGAAGAAAGCTGCTCGCACAGGTTTGAACCCACGCACAAAGAAACCTATCAAGATCGCTGCTAAGAAAGTTGCTAAATTTAAAGCTGGTGCAGAACTTGCAAAGAAGGTTAACAAAAAATAACCCAACTTTAAGTATCGATTAACAAAATAAGGACTTTCTCTCTTTTGAGCGAAAGCCCTTATTTTTTTCTGTCGCTTCCTCTGCCACCTCCAGGCACTGCGCACAGAAGACCCCACCAGCCTTCACACACCCCAGCAGGCGATGTTCCTGTATTACGAGACGCAGTCCCGTACACTCCTATTTCAGCGGCAAGAATGAAAAAAACTCACTTTAATTTGGCGGAACACCATATTGCAGTTATATTTGCAGACGGAATGTTATTAACGAATTATCAACCACATACCTAATTATTATTATGAAAAAAATAACTATCCTTTCATTACTGTTGGTTTTCAGCCTCACATTTGCCTCTGCCCAGAGTATTCAAGGGCAGTGGATGGTGGATCAGGAGACCCTGCAACGCGAAGGTGTGGCTCAAGACGACAAGACTGTCATCATGGTGCTGGCTTTCGAAGACGACAACTGCGTAATCCTCATGGACGTCTCTGGTGATGAGCCCGAACTGGGAGAACTGGGAATGCAATTCTACATGCCGGGCACTTTCACACAGAATGGCAAAACGGTTAGTTGCCAGTTCGTCAAGGAACTGGGCGACATGGAAATCTCCACGTTCAATCCCTCCGATGAAGACCTAAAGGAACTTGTGTCGACCGATGAGGGCAGAAAGATTATCATCAATGCCATTAAGGAACGGGTGAAAGACAGTATCGACGATGTCACCAACCATCTCTACGAGTTCACCACCTATCTCTTCCCCTGTGAGATAGTGTCTCAAACGCAGGACAAACTCACCGTAAAGGCTTCCGACGGAACCATCGTTGGCTTCGACCGCCTGCCCGACAATTAACCCTCAGCAAAGCGAAGCGGATGAGGCCGGAGGCCTCGAATTGAGTCAACCCCGCGGCACATGTAGTGTGGCGTGGGGAAAGGCAGCGCCATCGGAGATGGCCTCCAGGGATGCACCAATCCACTACCGGCTTTTGACAAGTCGGAGACTTGGAGGTGTGCTTAACACATTGTGTGAGGCACGGCTTGCCGTGCCCGCACTGTGTGATAAGAATGGCATAAATCGGGAGGCACTTCGAAGATGTGCTGCTGTGGTCGTAGCATTTTATTGCACCTACCCCTTAAAAACCATGAACCGACGGAAATTCATTGGGGAAATAATTATTTTTTTGTAATTTTGCGAAAATTTAATTTCTCCCCTTATGAGAACAACAATAACGATTGCATTGGCAGTGTGTGTGGCTCTCGCCTCGGGGGCGCAGATTTCGCTCGATTCGTGCCGCCACATGGCTTTGCAAAACAACAAGGAACTGCAGACGCAACGTCTCAAGATAGAAAGTGCCAGATACCAGCAAAAGCAGGCTCACGCCGCTTACCTGCCGAGCATCGATTTGCAGGGCTCGTATTTCTATAACCAGAAAAAACTGGACCTGCTGGGCGAGGACGCCTACCTGCCGGTCATGAACTTCGACCCCGCTACAGGCTCGTATCAGCACTCGGTGGTAACGACTCCCGAGGGGCCGCTAATCGTGAACGGGCAGCCGGTTCCCCAACAAGTGGCTTATCTGCCCGAGTCGGCAATGACCTACGACGTTCACAACGTGTTTGCCGGTGCTCTCACCATCACTCAGCCCATCTACATGGGTGGCAAAATCAAAGCCATGAACGACATAGCACGGCTTGCTACCCAACTTGCACAGGAACAGGTTGACACAAAAAGCCGACAAATCATCTACGATGTGGATGTGGCTTACTGGCAGGTGGTTTCGTTGAGGGCAAAGCAGCACCTGGCACAAAGCTACGTGGAACTTATCACCTCGCTCGACAATGATGTGAAGCGCATGGTGAGCGAAGGTGTTGCCACAAAATCGAACCAACTCAGCGTGGACGTGAAGCTCAATGAGGCCAACGTGGACCTCACGCGAGTGAACAACGGACTTGTGCTGAGCAAGATGCACCTGGCTCAACTCTGCGGCATGAACATCAGCCAGGATTTCACTCTTGCCGATGAAAACCGCGACTCCGTGCCGGTGAGCCTGCGCCAGACATCTTTCAACATGAACGACGTCTATGCCAACCGAAGCGAAATTCGCTCGCTTGAGATTGCCACACAGATATTCGACGGAAAAGCGCGTGCCGAACGCGCCGCCATGCTGCCCAAGATTGCAGCCATGGGAATGTATTCGGTTACAAACCCCAACACGTTCAAGGGCTTCCAGAAAAAATTCGGTGGAGCGTTCTCCGTGGGCGCCACAATAATGATTCCCCTCTGGCACTGGGGCGGACTATCGAACAAGTACAAACAGGCTCAGACCGAAGCTCGCATCAAACGCATCGAACTTGCCGACGCCAAAGACAAAATTGAAC
>JAGCVR010000123.1 GCA_017962285.1 Muribaculaceae bacterium
ATGGGGCTGGAAGAAGGGATTCAATATGAGGAGCAGCAAGCGATGCGCGACGCTGACGGAAATGTGATTGAAGATGGGAAATACCGTCCCGATGTCATTTTGCATTTTCCCGATAAACGCGACTTGATTATAGATTCGAAAGTGTCGCTTACTCAGTATGAAAGATATTTCAACGCAGAGACCGATGCCGAACGCGAGGAAGCGCAGAAGGCTCATGTGGCAAGTGTGCGCCAGCATGTGAAGGAACTCTCGGAAAAGAACTACAGTGCCCGTGCCCGCAATGGGAAGAATTATCTCGACTTTGTGGTGATGTATATGTTTAACGAGAGTGCCCTGCAACTTGCCCTTGCGAAAGACCGCGACCTGTGGAACGAGGCATTCAACCAAGGCGTGATGATTGTGTCGGGGCAGAACATGTATGCCCTGTTGCGGTTGTTGGAGTTTGCGTGGAAACAGGACCGTCAGGTTAAGAACCAGCGCGAGATGATGGATGCTGCCAACACGGTTGTGGAGCGTGTGCAACTTTTCTACGAACGTTTTTCCAAGGCAGAGGAGATGCTCAAGAAGACCGCCGAAGCCTTCCAGGAAGTGAAAAACAGCACGTCGCCGTCGGGCAAGAGCATCGCCACCTCGGCACGGAACCTACTTAAATACGGTGCCCAGGAAAACACCAAGAAGAAAGCACTCCCCAAACCCGAAGACGACCAAACAGAATAGTTCGGTTATTCGAAGATTTGGTCCCAGGAGGTGATGCCGATTACTTTGAGGTAAGGAGCGAAGACCTCGTCCTCGCGGTCGCTGCCGGCAGCTTGCCACACAAACCACGAAGGCTTTCGCCCGCCCGGGTTGTCCTTGTAAGAACCCGCGAACCGGAGACCAAGATTCAGACCGAAATCTCCACTATAGTCGTTCGGTGAATACCACATAAACGAGTCAATGCCATCCATGGCGCTGGCTTTTTTCCACGCCCATGCGGTAGCCGCTGCCTGCAACGTGAGGCATTGCGGAGTGAATTCGGTGCTGCTTATGCCATTTTCGCAAAGATAAAGCGGACGTTTAATATTACCTTTATAGAAGTGTTTGGGGTTCAGAATCCAACGGTTAATTACCTCAAGATTCTTGAATGTCACCTTTGGGGAGTCATCGGAGGGTGTGATTTCCGGAGGAACGTCCTTTGCCCAGAAATCGGGATGGTGCAGCGGATAGGGATGTGCTCCCATTCCCCAGTAGAAATCGCCTTCGGCAGCGGAACTGAGCAGGATGAAGTCGAGAACATTTCGGGCGGGATAACTCGACATGCTGGCCTGCGACTGAGCCCAGTTGTGCTCGAACACAGCAAGAACTGCAGTGTTTTGGTCATAC
The DNA here is from genome assembly GCA_017962285.1 of Muribaculaceae bacterium. Classification (GTDB taxonomy): domain Bacteria; phylum Bacteroidota; class Bacteroidia; order Bacteroidales; family Muribaculaceae; genus Sodaliphilus. The sequence goes on from JAGCVR010000123.1 coordinate 1,363, forward strand.
TGGTGGAAGATGTCGTGCATTACGCGCATCATCCGTGTATAATAGTCGGAGAAATAAACCTCGGGATTATTGTCGCCAAGGTTGCACCAGCTGCGGTTGGCGTTGACTTCGTTCTGTGTTGCCCAGATGTGGATGCGACGCCCCGGTGTGCTGTATCTGCGGCCTATGAAGTCCAGACATGCCGCCACGGCATTCAGCCCTTCCGCATTTGCGATGTTCATGGCGCACTGATATCCGCCATTGCATTGTGGGTGAATCAGGACGCGCGACGAAACGCTGTCGGTCCAGTCTTCGTTGGCGGGATAGTTGCGGACGTAGCACAGCACATGGCAGTCTTGGCGGTTGTAAGCCTCCACCATTTCGTCGGTGCGAGCAAGCACATCGCCGTCGGCAAAGTACGTTTCCCCGCCATAGGTAAAAGCGACATCTTTGGGAGAAGACGGCGTGAGGTGGAACATGCTGTTCAGCGTGATGCCGATTCCAATGGTTGCGGCGTTCATGGTGTCGAGGTCCACGATGCCTTCGGGGCCGGGCCATGAGGCGATGCCGAGCATGCCTTTCTTGTTGAAAGGTTTGTGAGATGGGACGGTGTTTCTCGGTGAAATGCCAGTGGGGTGCTTGGCGTGAGATGCAATGACGGGGAATTTGCCACCCATGTCAACAATTACCCATTTCGACAGAAGTCGGTCGTATCTGAACCCGTCGCGTTTCTCATATCGGTTTATACGTATATTGAAGGTGTTGCCGGATAAAGATTTCGTGTAGCAGAACTTCTGGAGTTCGGTTATGTTCTCGTACGGCATCACTTCGGCAAGAGCCAGGTGCGGTCTGCCGTCGGTCGTACCGGTAACGGTGATGTGCTTCTCGCTCACGTCCACGCTTGTGATTCGGCAGGGGTAGGAAGTGTTGAGATATGAGAAGACCTTGTCGCCAAGCATTTGCTTAAAGTGGAGGTCGGCATCGTTGTTTGCGATTTCTACTTTTTCCTGGTTTGATGGCTGGCGTATTTCAACGTTCCGGATGCGTATCATCACATCGGGAACATTGCCCCAGTCGAGACGGATAAACCAGTTTCCGGCGTCATTGCCCCAGTTCAGCCTTTCTCTCACATCACGAAGGAAATAGGTGAATTTGCCCCATTGTCCGCTGGGAGTGGCCTTAAGTTCGGGAATTGTAACCGACCGGCGTTCGTTGAGCTCGGGCGCAAAAAACATCTGAAAATCAGAAATCGGTTTATCGCTCTGATATTCAAACGATAGCATTGTCTCATTTTGAGGGATGTTCTTGCCTGCAGGGAACAATGCCCTGATTTGCGGGTCGCGCGCTTGTGTGACGATTGTCAGACTGCCGTCAGACGGGTCTTGTTCGGCAGTGACAAACAGTGCCGTGGCGATATCTAAAGTGGGGCGTGTCTGCCCAAATGCGATGCCCGAGACCAAAAGCAGCAGAACTAAGGATGAAACAAACCTTTTCATAAAGCTCCTGTTAAGTTGGTTTTAGTTATGTTTTGAAATCAGTGCATCACCTCGTTCCACGAAGTGAAGCCGAGAACGCTCAGATATGGACCGAACACTTCATCCTCGTCGGAAGTGCCGGCGGCTTTCCACACATACCACGACGGCTTGCGTTTGTTGCCGTTTGTGGCATATTGGTGCAGCCCGAGTCGCAAGGCGCCATCGCCAGTGTTGTCCACATTGGCGTGCCATGTGATGCCGTCGATGGCAGAGAGGGCATTCACCTTTTTCCAGACGTAGCAGGCACCGGCAGCCTGGTCAGCCATGGCCTCGTCGGAGTAGTCCACGGTGTTCACCCCCTGCTCGGTAAGGAAAATCTTGCGTTTCGTGGTTCCTTGGTACATGTTTTCAGGGGTGTAGGCCCAGTCTTGAAGCACTTCAAGGTTGTAGAATGTGACCTGAGGTGTGGATTGCGTGAAATTGACGAATTGTCCGTCGTATTCCCAGAATCTCGACACACTCAGGTTGTAGGGGTAGGGGTGATGTGCCAGTCCCCACCAGAAATCGCCTTCGGCATTTGAATACTTCTTGATGCTGTTGATGATTGAGGCGGCGGGGTAGCAGGAATCATTGTTGGTGGCTGTCGCCCAGTTGTGCTCAAAGCAAGCGAGAACGGAGGCGTTCTGATCGTATTGGCGGACGATGTTGTACCACAGTCGGAGCGATTTCATATAGGTGTCGGTAAAGTACATCTCTGGTTGGCCCCGTCCCATGTTGCACCATGTTTCGGTAGCATTCACTTCGTTGTAGATGCACCAGTGGTGAATTCTCATTCCAGGTTGCGAATACCGGTCGGCAAGGAAATTTATTACTGCGGCGAAGGCGTTGATTGCTTCCGGTGAGGTGACGTTAGGCATCAGTTGGGTTCCGCCGTTACGTTCGGGATGAACCATGAGCGATGAGATGTAGGGGTCGCGCGAATTGGGATATCCGTTCTCGTTGGGACGCACCTCGGGATAAGCTATCACAATCATGTTGTGCTGGTTGTAGGCTTTTATCAGGGCATCGTATTCCATCACCTTATAGCCATTTATATAGTATTGCCTGCCATTGTAGTTATAAGGAATGGCAGGATAACCATTTGTGTATCCATAGTCGGTGAGTGTGAGGGGCTCGTTCATCAGCCATTGTTCCACGCAGATAACGTTGGCAGTCATGCCATAGTTCATCACATCGATGTCCCTTACTCCGTCGATTGCGTGGTTGGGACAGCCAAGCACCCCTTTTTTGTTCCTGGGCGTAACTTCCTGTGGAGAGCGGATTGGCTCCACCACGTCGGCATAATGGGCATGCGACGCAAGGGTCTGCGTTCCGCCGTCAAGGCTCACTATTGCCCATTTCGAGAGTAGACGGTCGTAGTTGAAACCGTCGCGCTCCACATAACGCGGCAGTCTGATGGA
>JAGCVR010000124.1 GCA_017962285.1 Muribaculaceae bacterium
CACCTGTCAGCTACGACGACGATGCCAAGAGAGTCATAACAGAATTCCACTGGCCCGGAAACGTGCGTCAGTTGAAGAATGTGGTGGAACAGATAGCTCTTTTCGAAGCCGGGAAGACCATAACCGGCGATGTGGTAAGACATTATCTGCCCATAGACACCGCAAACATGCAGCTCGCACTGCGCGAAAACGTGCAGTTCGACTATACCCGCGAACGCGAAGTGCTGTTTAAGATGATTTTCCAGCTTCAGCAGGAACTCAGTGGCCTGAAAAATGCCGTAAGCAATCTCAGCGAAAGTGGTGGCACTGTGAAAGGGCAACGCCATGGGCACATCAGCACCAGTGTAATGGAGATGCAACGCAACACTTCCAGGATTCTCAATCCCGACGAAATTAACGAGCCCATGGAGTTCAGAAGCATGCACAACGAATCTGTGCCTGAGCGTCCAACGATCGTTAACCTCGACGAGCATCACCAAGCCAGCGAAGTTCAGGCAATGCCGGTGGACGAGGACCACACACCTGCCAGGACACTGAAAGCCACCGAACGGGAAACCATCGAACGCGCGCTCGAACGCAACGGTGGGGTGCGCAACCGTACGGCAAAAGAGTTGAACATCTCGGAGCGGACCCTATATCGCAAAATCAAAGAATACGGATTGTAATCCGGCATGGCAGTTAACAGAAAAAATCGGAGATGAAAAGGATTGTGACAATAGCATTGATGTTTGTGGCTCTCGTGGCAGGAAACTCGTGCATACCCAAATACACGCTCAACGGAGCGGCAATCGACTACTCGAAGTACCACACCATTTCGTTCAGCAGCTTCCCCATCAGGGCAGCGCTGGTCTATGCGCCGCTGCAACAGCTTTTCGAGACCAAACTGATGGACATGGTTTCGCAGCAGACACGACTCCGCATTCAGGACAACCCAAACAGCGACCTTCGCATGGAAGGTGAGATTTCGGGCTACAACCTCACACCGCAGGCCGTGGGCGAAGATGCCTACGCAAGCCAGACACGCCTCACCATCCAAGTGAGGGTTCACTACATCGACAACAAGAATCCGGCACTTACTTCAGAGCAGACGTTCTCGGCCTATCGCGACTTCAACAGCGACCTTATGCTGACCGACGTTCAGGATGACCTGTGCAACCAGATTTGCAACGACCTGACCGACCTCATATTCAACGCCACACTCGGCAACTGGTAAACCCAACGACAGAGATAATGACAATCAACGAGATAATAGACAAGATAAACGAACCCGCCGGCGAAATTACACGCACCGAAGTGGAACAGTGGCAGCGGGAGCATCCCTACTTTGTTCTCCCAGCCTTCATTTATCTTAAACGACACGGTGTGGACGGCAACGAGGACCTGGTTCAACGACTGGCGATAATGGTGCCGTCGAGACGCGACCTTGCCATGCACATTGAAGGCTTCGCCAAACGTTTCATCAACTTCTATCCGTCGGAGCCAGAGCCGGAGATGCCCGATACCGACACTACAATTGACCAGTTCCTTGCATCCTACGGCAACGCAAGTCCCAAAGAAATTGAAGCACTGAATGCCTCCATTTTCAACCCCATGCCCGACTACGCCGACGTGCTTGCTGCACAAGAACAGGAGACATCCCCCACAGCGCCACAGAGCGAGCAGGACCGGATGATAAACGACTTCATAGAGAAATCCCGCCAGAACGAACGTCAGGTGACCGCCGAGGCTATTGAACCCGAAATCAGCGAGCAGGAAAAAGCCGAAATAGCAAGTGCCGAGATAGAATCTCCTACCGAACGAGACAGCTCCATGATAAGCGAAAGCCTCGCTAAATTCTACATTTCCCAGCATAAATATGAAAGCGCTTTGGAAATTATTCGGAACATAAGTTTGAATTTTCCAGAAAAAAGTATTTACTTTGCAGACCAAATCCGATTTTTGAGGAAATTGATAGTAAACGAACAATATTTAAACAAAAAACAATAAGAAAATGTACATTATTCTATCCATTTTGATTTTGGTGTCGGCAGTGATGCTTGTTGGCATTATTCTTATCCAGAAGTCGAAAGGTGGCGGTCTTGCCGCCGGTTTCAGCGGCTATAACTCAATGGCCGGTGTTCGTCAGACCACAAACTTTGTGGAAAAAGCCACATGGGGCCTGGCAATTTTTATCTGCGCTCTGAGCATTGCATCGTGCTTCATAGCACCTCGTCTGATCAATGCAGCACCGCAGATTAAGCAACTCCCCGTTGCCGAACAGCAGGCAACTCCTTTCGAGGCTCCCGCGCAACCTGCGCAGCCCGCACAGCCGGCTAAATAAGCCAAGCGACATCGTTTGATTTTTGACAATCATTCTCCCCTTTTCCTTATCACGGGTTAAAGGGGAGATTTTTCACGCTCCTATTTTTTCCGTGACGGCTCTCCGCCTCATGTTAAAAAGCACTAACGAAGGGCAAATTGTTGAAATTTTTCTTTAATATCTCAATAATAATTGCTTACTTTGCCACGCAAAAAAAGAGAAATTGAATTTTATAACATTTTTAAAACTTTACAATCATGTCAGAAATTAAAGACAAAGTAATTGCTATTATCGTAGAAAAGCTCGCCATTGACCCGGCACAAGTAACAGAAGAAGCAACTTTTGCTCAAGACCTTGGCGCAGATTCTCTCGAAACTGCAGAGCTTATTATGGAGTTTGAACAAGTTTTTGATATCCAAATTCCCGAGGAAGAGTCTCTCAAGATCCAGACTGTTGGCGACGCCATCAAGTTCTTGGAAGAAGCTAAGGCTTAATAGCCCGCGATATTAGTGACATCATCCTCACTATTACTCACATAAACACCAATATATGGAATTTAAAAGAGTAGTAGTAACAGGTCTTGGTGCGATCACTCCGCTGGGAAACGACGTTGACACCGTTTGGAACAACGCCATCAACGGAATGAGTGGAGCAGGACCTATTACTCATTTCGATACTACACTGTTTAAGACAAAATTCGCATGTGAGGTTAAAGATTTTGACCCCGCGAAATATCTCTTAGACCCAGAAGACCGCAAAGAGTTGCGCGAATTCAAACGCTGCGACCTCTACACACAATATGCCCTGGCAGCAGCAAAGATGGCGCTCGACGACTCGAACCTGCTTGTTGAAAGCACAGACCGAAACAACGTGGGCGTTATTTTCGCATCTGGAATCGGCGGACTTCACACCTTCGAAGAACAAGCCGGGGAATATGCGTTGCATGCCGACCGCGGCCCTGCCTACAGTCCGTTCTTTATTCCCACAATGATTGCCGACATCGCTGCCGGACACATCAGCGTGAAATACGGACTGCGTGGTCCCAACTTTGGTGTGGTTTCTGCCTGCGCCACTTCCACAAACGCCATGATCGACGCATTCAACTATGTGCGCCTTGGCAAAGCCTGTGCGATTGTTACCGGCGGATCTGAAGCGCCCATCTTCCCTGCCGGTGTGGGAGGCTTCAATTCCATGCACGCACTCTCCACACGCAACGACAGCCCTGAAACGGCGTCTCGCCCATTCAGCGCATCGCGCGACGGTTTTGTGATGGGAGAAGGCGGTGTGTGTCTTATCTTCGAAGAGTTGCAACACGCTCTGGACCGCGGTGCTAAAATCTACGGAGAAGTAATCGGTGGCGGCATGAGTGCCGACGCTTACCATCTCACAGCAACCCACCCCGAAGGACTCGGAGCAAAACTGGTTATGGAACGCGCGCTCAAAGATGCAGGCATCAAGCCCGAGGATGTTGACTATATCAATGTCCACGGGACATCCACTCCAGTTGGAGACCCGTCGGAAGCGAAAGCAATTGGCGAACTCTTCGGTGAGCATGCCTATAAGCTCAACATCAGTTCCACCAAATCAATGACGGGACACATGCTCGGAGCAACAGGCGCCATGGAAGCCCTGTTCTGCGTCAAAGCGTGTCAGGACGACATCGTTCCGCCCACAATTAATCACGAAAACGGCGACGAAGACGAAAAAATTGACTACAGAATGAATTTCACATTCAATAAAGCTCAACGCCGCTCAGTTAATATCGCCCTTTCCAACACATTTGGATTCGGAGGACACAATGCAAGCATAATTGTCAGGAAGTTCAACAAATAAATACCACGGCACCATGTGAGTTAATAACAATAAATCTCGCGATCATGGTATTTAGCAACTTCATACACTACATAAAACTCCTTTTCGCCAAGGATAAGGAGTTTTATGTTTTTATCTACAGCACAACAGGTTTCTTTCCCAGAAACATTGAGCCCTACCGGCTCGCTTTCATTCATCGGTCAAAGCCCATAAAGACATCAACCGGAAAATGGGCGGACAATGAGCGCCTTGAGTTCCTGGGCGATGCCATTCTCGATTCTGTCGTGGCATCCTATCTTTTCTCGCACTACCCAGACCAAAACGAAGGATTCCTTACCGCCACGCGGGCAAAAATCGTCCAGCGCGAAAGTCTAAACCGCATCGGCTCTCTTCTGAAACTCGACACTCATGTTAAGGCGGCCGCACACACATCTTCGCACAATTCCTATATCAACGGCAACGCAGTGGAAGCCCTGATTGGTGCCCTCTACCTGGACCGCGGCTATGATGCCTGCGTAAAATTCATCACCAATCGAATCATAACGAGATATATCGACATCAATACACTGGTCCAGACAGAACAGAATTTCAAGTCTCGCCTGATTGAATGGACTCAAAAATACCGCATTTCCATTGAGTTTGAACTCGTGGACACATACTACGACTCTCAGAACAACCCTGAGTTCAAGACAGCAATTCTGCTCGGGGGCATCTTTGCCGCCGATGCCCTGGGATACAGCAAGAAAGAATCGCATCAGGCTGCTTCGAAAAAGGCTCTTGACCGGATAAAAACCGACCCGCGATTTCGCGAACAGGTGCTTTCAACTGCCGAAATCACTGACAACACGGAGAAATAATCATCACACGGCGCTGAGACGTGTGATTGAGCGGAGAATACTGAGCGCATCGCCCACCGTGTTCACTTCGCTCACGATGAATGAACGGCGATGGTTCTTTTCCCTGATTTTGCACCGCAGCGGATTATCCTGCAGATAGTGCAGGATTCGTCCAAAAGCTTTCGACTGATAATACGCCACGTTCTCCTCACCCACAAAATACAGGTACATATTCCCCTGCTTGAGCGCGATTTTCTCTATGCCGAGACTGCGTGCCACCGCGCGCAGTGGCACTATCTGAATGAGTCCGAGTGCCATGGGCGGGATGGCTCCGAAACGGTCGGTCATACGCTCCTTGAACTGCTCCACCTGCTCAGCGGAGGTCATGCTGTCCAGTTCGCGGTAAAGTGATATCCGCTCATTCTCCTGCGGGACATACTCGGCAGGGAACATGAGTTCCAAATCGGTGTCGATAGTGCAGTCGGTAACATATTCCGGCTCATCGCCGCTGAGCTGGTGTTCCTGCTCGCTCATCTGCTCGAATGTGTCGGCAAACTCCTCGGTTTTCAGCTCAAGAACCGCCTCCTTGAGCACTTTCTGATAAGTCTCATAGCCCAAGTCGGCGATAAAGCCGCTTTGTTCGGCACCAAGCAGGTTTCCCGCGCCACGGATGTCGAGGTCCTGCATGGCAATGTTGATTCCGCTGCCGAGGTCGCTGAAGCTTTCTATCGCCTGCAAACGTCGCCGGGCCACCGGAGTAAGAATCTTTCCCGAGGGCACAAGCATATAGCAGAATGCCTTGCGGTTGCTCCGTCCCACCCTACCTCGCAACTGGTGCAAATCGCTCAAGCCGTAGTTCTGAGCATTGTTTATTATCATCGTGTTCACGTTGGGCATGTCGATTCCGCTTTCAATTATCGTGGTTGAAAGCAACACGTCGTAGTCGTGGTTCGAGAACGCAATGATGCGCTGCTCCAGCTCCTCGGGAGGCAGCTGCCCGTGAGCCACCACCACCCGAGCATCGGGGACTACCCTGCTGATCATGTTTTCGAGTGCGGGCAGCTGATCGATGCGGTGATTGACGAAAAACACCTGTCCGTTACGCGATAGTTCAAAATTAATTGCCTCACTCACCACGTCATCGTTGAGAGTGGCAAGCGTGGTGAGTATGGGATAACGGTTTGCGGGAGGGGTATTTATCGCACTCAGGTCGCGCGCCCCCATCAGCGAGAACTGCAACGTCCGCGGGATGGGTGTTGCCGACATGGTGATGGTGTCCACATTTACCTTGAGCTGTTTCAAGCGTTCCTTCACCGCCACGCCGAATTTCTGCTCCTCATCCACCACAAGCAGTCCCAGATCGTGGAATTTCACACTCTTGCCGATAAGTTTGTGAGTACCTATGATTATATCCACCGCGCCGCTCTCAAGTTCGGCAAGAATACGCTTCACGTCTTTCGGGCGACGGGCACGGCTCAGATATTCCACTTTCACGGGGAAATCAGCAAGACGTTCGCGGAAAGTGTTGTAGTGCTGGAAAGCAAGCACCGTGGTCGGCACGAGAACTGCCGTCTGCTTGCCGTCGGTAGCGGCCTTAAAGGCAGCCCTGATGGCAACTTCGGTCTTGCCGAATCCCACGTCGCCGCAAATCAGGCGGTCCATGGGCTTTTCACGCTCCATGTCGGCTTTCACGGCCTGGGTGGCCTTGAACTGGTCGGGAGTATCCTCGTAGATAAACGAAGCCTCAAGTTCCTGCTGCAGATAGCCGTCGGGAGAAAATGCAAAACCTTTCTCATCGTTCCGCTGGGCATAGAGTTTTATAAGGTCGCGCGCAATATCCTTTAGTTTGCTCTTGGTACGGTTCTTAATCTTGCCCCATGCCCCGGACCCAAGCTTGTTCAGGCGTGGCTCCGCACCTTCCTTGCCTCGGTATTTCGCCACTTTGTGAAGCGCATGAATAGAGACGAAAATGATGTCGCCATTAAGATAGGTGAGTTTTATCATTTCCTGCATGGTGCCGTTGATGGCAGTTCGCACGAGACCGCCGAACTTGCCAATTCCATGATCTTCGTGAACGATGTAATCGCCCACTTCAATCTGATTGAGTTCCTTCAGGGAAAGCGCGAGTTTGCCGGAACGGGCATGCTCGCTCTTGAGAGAATACTTGTGAAAACGGTTGAATATCTGATGGTCGGTGAAGACACAAAGCTTGTTGTCTTCGTCCACAAATCCCTCGTGAAGTGTCTTGAGCACTTCGGTGAAAACGATTTTATCGCCACGGTCGGCAAAGATGGCTCGCAGACGTTCTATCTGATGTGCGCTGTCGCTGAGGATGAACAATTCATACCCTTGCTCCAGGAAGTGAGTGAACGACTGCGATATGAGTTCAAAGTTCTTATGGTACAGACCTTGAGGAGTGCAGTGCAAGGAAATTTTTGCGTCTGACTTTATCGCGCTCTCTCCACTGCTTATCACCAGACGGCGAAATCCATGCGCCAGGCGGGCGAATTCATCAGCATCCACCACATTGTCAAGAGCCTGCTCATCGGCTTCCCCAGTGAGCAAAGCACTGTGCGACATTGTTTCGCTCCCCACCTCCTTAACACGGGCACACACCCATTCCAGGTCGCGGCACACAATCATGCAGTCGCCACCCACATATTCCAGCAGAGATATACCGCGATTGGATGCACTGTTCGAGTCGTTCAGATGCACAATGCTTATCCGGTCGGTCCGCTCCACGGAAAGCTGGGTCTCAATGTTGAACGTGCGGATGGAATCTATCTCAACGCCGAAGAAATCCACACGGTAAGGCAGTTCGTTGCTGAACGAGAATACGTCGAGTATTGATCCGCGCACG
>JAGCVR010000125.1 GCA_017962285.1 Muribaculaceae bacterium
TCTACGGCTTCCGCGGCGCCGATTTCAAGACCATTCACAATTTCATATCGCTGGTGCCGCAAAGTAAAATCTATCCTCTCACCATCAACTACAGGTCAACGCAAGAGATTCTGGATGTCGCCAACTGGCTTCTCGACCAGTCCCCCCTGCACTACGACAAGCACCTTCAGGCAGTGCGCGGACATGGCGAAAAGCCCGCCATCGTTCACTGGGACGATGAATGGGAAGAGGCGGAAGACATAACCACGAAAATCCTGGATCGTGTGAACGAAGGAAACTCGGCATGGGCAGAGCACATGGTGCTGTCGCGCTCGGTGTGGGGATTGAGAAAAGTGGAAGTTGCCTGTATCGACAAAAAAATACCTTATATCGTGTTTGGAGGAACCGGACTGATGCAGTCGCGCCACGTCCGTGACCTGGCATCGCCGCTGCGCATCATCTCCAATTTCCACGACGAACTTGCCTGGATGCGCTATCTGCGGTTGTGGAAAGGCATCGGCAATGTGACTGCATCTAAAATAATAGGCGAAACCATTCTGCAGCCGTCGCTCAACGACTGCCTCCAGAAACTGAGTTCTCTCAACCTGCAAAAGGAAATCGCTGCCACGCTCGTCAGCATCAGCTGTATGCAGCTGATGCCGGCAACAGCCATCGAGACAGCACTTAAAATGATGGAAACGCGGCTCGAGGAGATTTATAAGGAAGAATGGCAGTGGCGCAGTCGCGACTTCGACGTGCTGAAAGAAGTCGCCGCCAATTCAAGAAGCGTGGGCGAATTTGTGGCAGAGTATGTCCTCGACCCCAAACTGGAAATCACCGTTAAGGATGCCGGCAAGGAAGAAGACCATGTGATTCTCTCCACCATCCATTCTGCCAAAGGCCTTGAAGCCACACACTGCTATCTGGTGAATGTCTCAGCATTTGCCTACCCCACGAGCCGAGCCATCCTCAACGGCGAAGATGCCGTGGAAGAAGAGCGACGCTGCCTCTATGTGGCGCTCACCAGGGCAAAAGACTCTCTCACAATCTATCGAAACGTGGGCTCAATACACGTCAGCGACGACGAAAGCAGATATTTCCTGCAGAACTTCCCTGCTGGTCTTGCCGAAAATGTGGTACCGGGCGATTACGAAGACTTTTCACAGTCCGTCGGTTTCACTGGCGAGGCTTTCGATGATTTGCTCGGCTCATCGTTCAATTTCGATTAGCATGTTTGCAAGCGTCCGTAAATTTGAGTACTTTTGCATACACAAAGAATTTATTCAAATGAATCACATTCCAACCGACCCGTTCATTCTGCTTAGTTTCATCAACACTAAGCTTCGCGATGAGTTCCCTTCGCTGAATGAACTGTGCGCGGCAATCGGCGTGGACGAGTCACGACTCTGCGAGCAGCTTCGCTCTATCGGCATGGAATATGACAAAGAACAAAACAGATTTTGGTGATGAACGACAAACAATTCAAGACAAAATTTGCCTCCTTACTGGCAATAGCGGGAGTGGGACTTGTGCTGGCGATAGCTTTCCTGCTGCTGTATTTCGGTCCATTCCATGACATACGGCTCCTTCTTGGCGCCATAGCCCTGCTGCTGGTGTCAGTAGTCAGCAACACTTCCATTTTGGTAATGGCACTGAAACGGCTAAAAGAACAGCGCCAAAAGAAAAACAATCATAAAATATCATAAGAATTATGGCAAGGCTGAAACTCATTTCATGGAACGTGAATGGCTTGAGAGCGTGCGACGGCAAAGGTTTTCGCGATGTATTCAACGAACTTGACGCTGATTTCTTCTGCCTTCAGGAAACAAAAATGCAGGCCGGACAGCTCAACATGGAATTTCCAGGCTATCAAAGCTTCTGGAACTACGCTGATAAGAAAGGTTATTCGGGAACCGCCATCTTCACCCGTCACAATCCCCTTTCGGTCTCTTACGGAATGGGCATTGACGAACATGACCATGAAGGGAGGCTGATTACTCTGGAAATGGACAAGTTCTTCCTCGTAACAGCCTATGTACCCAACAGCCAGGACGGGCTCCGGCGGCTCGACTACCGTATGACGTGGGATGACGCTCTTCGCGACTACCTGTGCACATTGGGAAAGAAAAAGCCCGTTATCATGTGTGGAGACCTCAACGTGGCCCATCAGGAGATTGACCTCAAGAATCCCAAGACCAACAGGATGAATGCCGGCTTCACCTACCAGGAACGCGAGAAGTTCACCCTCTTGCTCGGCGAAGGATTCACCGACACTTTCCGCTATTTCTATCCCAGTCTCACCGACGCATATTCATGGTGGTCCTACCGCTTCCGCGCCCGTGAGAAAAATGCCGGATGGCGCATCGATTACTTTGTTGCTTCTGCCGAACTTGACAAGAATCTTGTAAGCTCCGGCATTCACAGCGAAATAATGGGCTCTGACCACTGTCCGGTGGAGCTGGTGATTGATTTATAGCTTTTGTATTTAAAGAAAAACATATAGGGAAATGCAGCATTTTTTCAAGTTTGAACCTCGCCTGAAACGCGTGTTGTGGGGAGGCACAAAAATCCTGGGTCTTAAAGGCATTGAATGCCCATTTTCCGACGTAGGCGAAAGTTGGGAAATCTCAGGGCTCAAGAATACCGAATCAGTTATCGCCAATGGTGGGTTAGCCGGCAAAAACATCAACGAACTCGTGGAGATCCTTGGTGATAAAATAGTTGGCAAACATAATATTCAGGCACATGGCTCGCAGTTTCCATTGCTCATAAAACTCATCGACGCCAGCAAACAACTCTCCATTCAGGTTCACCCCGATGATGTTCAGGCCATGATGCGGCATGGTGAAAGCGGCAAGGACGAAATGTGGTATATCATTGATTCCGAGCCGCAGGCCACAATCATTTCCGGTCTTTCGCGCGCCACTTCCAAAGAAGAATTTGAGAAATTGATGGCAACCGACCGTTTAACATCCATTCTTGCCGAACACAAATCACACACGGGCGATGTGTTTTTCCTCCCTGCAAGGCGCATTCACTCAATAGGCGCCGGGAATCTGGTTCTTGAAGTTCAGCAGCCATGCGACATCACCTACCGCGTTTATGATTTCAACAGGACCGACGCCAATGGAAACAAACGTCCCCTGCAGACTCAACTCGCAGCCGAAACCATAAATTTCTCCGACGTTGTGAACGGATGCGACAAAATGGTAACAGACGGCGACGCCTTACTTGTGGAATCGCCAAAATTCTCTGTAGAACGAATTGAGGTTAAGGGTGAAAGATTCATTGCCATGCCACAGGATTCTTTCCTCGCCCTCACTTGCATTAATGGTTCTGTGGAATTAAGTGCCGATGATGGCAAAGAAGCCATCACGCTCCGCCAAGGCGAATCCGCCCTCGTTGCCGCATGCACCGGGAAGATAAGTGCAGCCGGGAATTGCGTACTTATCACGGCTTACACCTGATTTGCTTCTTGTGGCTCACCTTTCGGGCCAGTTCTCATCTTCTTCCTCAACAGCACGTTTGCCTGAGACAATCTTGCCGTTCTTGTCATAGGCAACATCAAATTCCTTGTCGGTCTTGAATGTTGCTCGGTCCACTATGCTGTCAATCATCTCGCCGAAGTACCACACATGATTCTTGTCGGTTGCATAGCCGCTGTTCTCGGTCTCCTTGTAGGTGGCTGGGTCGGCATCGGAAAGAATCTGTCCATAACGATACACATGGTTCTTATCGGTAGCATAGAAGAACTTTTCCACCTTAAAGGTCTTCACGTCAGCTTCGGAAATACGGATTGTATCGTAGTAGGCACACTTGCTGTCAATAGCCCAGATATCATCGTCATATCCACGCTTCAGCACCTTAAAGGTCTTCACGTCTGCCACATGAATGGGAACTTCCTGAAAATAGTAATCTTTGCTGTCGTGAAACAAAGGATACTTATCCACTTCAAGCGTAGCAGGGTCGGCTCCGGGAACAAGTTTCTGCTTAAAATAAACATGGTTCTTGTCTTTCCCAATCCAATCTTCCACTTCTTGGAAAGTCGCAGGGTCGGCACCTGGCAAAGTATCGGTAATCGTGCCGAAACTGAATGTCCAGTAGCTGTAATACACAGAATTGCCATCCACCTCATATTTTCCGCCGTCACTACACGACGATACTGCCAGGCACATAATCGTCGACAGTAAAATATAAACAGACTTTTTCATAGTTCTCATCTTTATGTTCAATACGCAAAAATAATCTTTTTTCGTGGAAAAACAGAAATCACAGCCCGTTTTTCCGTCATTGTTTCCCATAAAGCACAGCCTCCCCCACGACGTCATTTCTTTTCTCCTATCTGCCGCAGCATCTCGGCGGTAGTACTGTGCTTGTGGCCGTTAAGGTCAAACAGGTATTGGTTCACATCGTTGGGTGCCATCGCCTTGGCATTGTTGAAGTTCTCGGGGTGCAGTATCCTCGTGAACACCACACGCTGAATATCCACTGGGTCGCAACTGCCCACACCGTATCCCATGTGGGCGGGGTCCTTACCCGGACCGTTGCTGCTCCAGTACATCACCTTGCCGTCAAGACTCATTCCAAGGAAAACCACGCTGTGCCCGGCCTCCTGCAAATGACCCTTCACACCATCGTCGCCGATTATTGCTCCACCGTCGTGCCCGCGGCTCTCGTTCCTATTCCAGAAAATCTTCATCAAGTCGCCACGCATGGCACGCTTCCACACAGGGTGAGAACGCCACTCCTCATCGGTGAGATACTGTTTTCCGGGAGACTCTTTCACCGTGTCGTTTTTAGCACCGCGAAATGCCGAGAAACTGAATCCCGCGTCCAGCTCTCGCACCAACACTGCTATTCCGGGACCATTGGCATTGGCACGCCCCCAGAATCCCATGCCGTCGGGCTGCCCCGCACCATTCGGGTTGAGGTCGTCTTTGATGCCCACATAAGGCTTCATGTTGCGCCAGGCCTGCCTGGAAATAACACCGTGCTTGTCCCAGTTCAGCAATGCTTTTATAAGAAGTGAATAAGTTGCACTTGAGCAAAACGACGGAACAGCCGCTTGTGGATTGAACTCCGGTCGCTCGTCATCGATTCCCATCACATAAGCATCATGCAGTCCCTGCGCCGTTGTCTGACTGAAAACAGCGTTTGGACGCCCTCCTGTATAGTAACCGCCACGCAAAGGAAATTCATCAATAGTGGCAATGACGCAGCGCTGCCACTCTCCGTTAACCTTGTCGGCAGCCGACAGACCAAGTATTGCCTGCAGACATACTATTGCCAAAAACAATCGCGGGGTATTCATAATTGACTTTTTGATTAATTCAATCCGTCAGAACGGATAGCCGATTGCCAAATGGAACGCCACGGCATCCTTGAAACGCGGAATGTTGAAATATCCACCCTTGCCGGTATCGTAGGGAGCATGAATGGCAAGTCCAAGGTCAGCACGGACCACAAGCATCTGCATGTCGAAGCGGAGCCCGATTCCGGTACCTACCGCCATATCCTTGAAAAAGCTCTTTGCCGTGAGTTTCCCGCCAGGCTTGTACGGGTCGTCCTTCAGGAGCCACACATTACCCGCATCAACAAAGAATGCGCCCTTGAAATAGCTGAACAAGGGGAATCGATATTCCCAGTTGGTCTCAAACTTAAATGTTCCTGTCTGATCGTAGAACGAATAAATGTCGCGATTCACCGGAGCATAACTGCCCGGACCTATTGTTCTCACCGCAAATGCTCGGATTGAATTGGCTCCTCCAACATAAAACTGCTCACTGAATGGCACTTCGTCGGAATTACCGTAAGCATACGCTGCCCCAACCATCACCCTTCCGGCAATGCAGCTCTCCGTCCCCATGTAGTGCTTCCACACCACTTGGACCTGACCTTTGACAAATTGCGAGAATGGCGTGCCAAGCATCTTCTTTGTCCCCTTTGCGCCACACATACTCCACAAACCGGCAAAGATGTTGCCCGCCTCAGTAACACTGGCACTGAAAGTAATGTCGTCGGCACCAATTGTGCGGTCGTATGTATAGTTGTATTGCATCTGGGGAATAAAAACATCCTGGAAACTCAGCGCCAGTGCGGGATTTTCAAAGAGAGCCTGTTCAAAAACATCGGTGTGGCTGATCAACTTGGTATAAGTGAGTTTGAACGGGATAAACTCATTAAGCGAATAGCGGTTGGCATGCCATTCGTATGCTATAGAGCCGCCAAGCTGAAGCATCTTGAAGTACTTCGGGCGGTTCAGTATGCTTCCGCTTAGCGAGAAACGAGTCCAGTTTACATATCGCCGTGAACGGTCCACAAACGACGGTGCGAGCAACCGCTGCAACGCAAGCGAAATCTCACCGCCGAATTCATAAGAGTTGGTGCTTCCGTTCGAGCCTCCCGACCCGCCGGTGAGCCATTCATAAGAGGCTTTCACTTTGCCGGAGAGCTGTTCCCCTCCGCCCCACACATTCTTGTTCGACACACTGAGACTCATGCCAGGGCCGATATAACTGTTTGATTTTGTCGTGCCCTGAACTTCAAACTTCACCTCATAAGGCGCATCGGTAGTGCAGTTAATCATCAA
>JAGCVR010000009.1 GCA_017962285.1 Muribaculaceae bacterium
CACCTCAATGGTGCGGTCGAAACGCACACCATGCGATGCTTCAATGGTAGCGGTGCCGATGGGCAGATATGGTGTAGGCTGAGTCGCAGGAACCGAATTTGGATCATAAGAGAAATTCTCGTCGATCCACAACTGCGATGTCTGATATTCCAGGGAGCGATAGCCGTTCGGAGTCAGGTCGAGGAATGAACGCTGTTTGTTTACTGAGCTGGGAGACAGACCATTGACCCTGCTGTTTGCAATTGCCGTAGAGCAATATACCGCCTTGTTCACTTCCACAGGAATCTGGTCGGCAAACACCGCCGGAAGAGGATAATCACCTGGAACATAAATCCACTCATCCAAGCCCAGTTCGGGAAGCATGAACATGGATTTCATAGTCTCGGCATCATAGGTGGCCGCTACAGTATTCTCACCGGCATCCACATAATTAAACGTCCTCTTTTTAGAAACTACCACATCGTGGTCTATATTCTCAAAACTGCGGAAATCGTAGTACTCAAAGTAGTCGCTGGTGGCATAACTGTTTTCCACATAGAAATCGTTGCCGCCATTGCTTGAGGCTGCAAACGGAGCCACGTCATTGAGAGCAAGCACCCCAAGATCCATGTAATAAGGATCGGGAAGGTTTCCAATGACTGCACAGTTCCTGACCTTCCCGCCATAGCAGAATCCCACCATTCCGCCTATGCTCGGAGTCAGGAAGTTATACGAGCCAAGTTCCATGTCCTTTATTACGCTGTGATAGACGTTGGCACCGCCGGTGGTAAGGCATTTGCCAACCAATCCACCCACATAATCGCCTCCCACGACGCGTGTGTTTTCCACCCACACATTCAAGATGTCGCAATAGCCCGATTCTCCCACGAGAGCACCGGTGGAGCCATTGCCCATGAAACTGCAGTCTTTTATGGTAAGGTTGTTGATGGAATGACCGCCAAAGTGAGCGAAAAGACTCCCGGAACCGTTCGAGTTGTTCACATGCAGATTCCTGATGGTGTGTCCGTTGCCGTTGAAGTTTCCCAGATAAGGTTCTTCCTCCCGGTAGCCGATGCCTTTATCCCAGGAGTAAGCGCTCATGTCAATGTCTTTCTCCAGTTCAGTCCTGCGGATGGTGTTATATCGGTTGCCATAGTTCACAATGTCGCGCAGCGACTCCAGGTCTGCCGGGGTATAGATGTGAAACACGTCCTGACCCAGATTAAGATTGTTGAACGAGCTCCAGCCGTCGGCTGTGGTCCATCCCAGATCCGGATTGGTGTAGTTGGCTTGATGATATGTGTCGACGGCACCATCGGGGACATAAAGTCCCACAGAGGCGGTAATCAGTTCTGGCTTGTTGTCGCCGATACCGGCATCGTGAAACTTGAACACATCATTATATTCCCATCGTGCGGGAGTGGCTCCCAGACAAGTGACCGACTCAATGGAGCCGATGCAGCTCTGAAACGCTCCGGTGCCAATGCTCACCAGCGATGCCGGAAGTGTGATTTCCTTGATGCCGGGGCAGCCAACAAAAGCAAAATCGCCCACACGCGTTACGTTTTCCTTGATTTCCACGCTGACAATTTTATTACACAGGCGAAAAGCAAGATTACCCACTTCCACCACGCTGTAAGTGCTACCGCCGACTGTGATTTCACCGGGCACCGTCACGTGTCCGCCAATGAGCTGAGACATACAGGCATTCTGTCCCGTACCCAGCATCACAGTGTTATCGCTCAGCTTGGTGTAGGCGGCGACAACCTGCTCGCCATCCACCAGCAGATATCCCTTTATGACAGTGCCTTGTGCCTGTGCCGCGGCTCCGCTGAGGAGCAACGTCAGCACGGTTGCCAATATTTTTCTCATAATCTTCATTTTCCTTGTCTCCTTTATCTGATTTACCATGATGAGGGCATACTGCTTATAGTCTGTCCGCTATAGGGCAATTCGCACAGTTGCTTCTTACCCATGTAGATATGCAATGTGAAGTGTTTTATGATGTCGTCATTGTCAATACCACGGAAGAACACCTCGCCCGAAGGCACATGATCGCGCCCTATGCTTATGGTACGGGGAACGACCCACCGCCCGAATGAATTCTGCGCTTTCGTGAAGTTCACATAGGGCACCACAGTGTCGTCGGTGGAGTGAAAGAGGAACACGGCATGCTCAGGTGTCCACCCGCGCGTCATGTCGTTGCTTGCAAGCGCAAAGTGCAGGTCCTCCATCAAACCGCGATGAGTGGGCAGCGGAATGCCTTCCTTAAGCATATATGTGTTCTTGTTGGCTTCATAGATTGCCTTGAAATAGTTGTAGCACTCCGGCTTCATGATGTCGCGCATCATGGCATGGCCGGAATTGTCGAAAATGGTGGTCATTCCCGACTGCGCCTGCGAAGCCCATGAATCCTCTATATCATCGGTACTTTTCACTTTATCCGTGAGCCATCTCATGATTCCCGTGCTCAGGAACTCTTCGGTGAAATAGTCCTCGGCCTTGTGTGTTTTCATATATGGGTTGGTGTCGAGCATGCCCTTGATAATGAGGGGAAGCACCACAGCCATCGACATCTTGTGCCCGGCGATGTCCCGTTCCATATAGTACATGAG
>JAGCVR010000126.1 GCA_017962285.1 Muribaculaceae bacterium
AGGTCTGACGGGTGGCGCCGGCGAAGTCCGCGCTGTATTGGTTGAGCAATTTTTGAGCTTCCTCTTTCTTGCCGTCGTTCAACAGTTTAACAGCTTTTTGTTCCAAAGCAGGCAGTTCCTCAAAAGCCTTATCCTCATAGCGCATGATATTGTCCATCATCATCTGCTTGGTTCGTCCCCAGCGCACCTGCGCTAACTTGTTGGCTTTGCGGTAGTGCCACAACACGGCGTTCTCGTTGTAGCGGTAATGGCCGCACACTTCGAATCCGGCAGGCATCTTGGTGGCGCCGGCATAAATCGGGATGCGCGGGCTTTGTCCGGGATTCTCCACAGAGAACCAGCAGAGACCGCCTACTTCGTCGGGAAGCCAGTCGCGGCACTGCATGATGAACGAGTAGGAGCACCACGACATGGCCACGCCGCGGTAGAACGTGACGGTGCCGGGGTTCAGGAAGTTGTACAGGGCGCGTTCATTGCCGTCCATCCACGGGTTGGCGTTCGGGCAGACGATGGTGTCTTTATAGGGATTGCCTTCTTTGTCTTTGCGGTTTGCCACTATTTTGAGGTTACCGGTCTGGTCGAGCACCGTGCCCTCGTAATTAGCTCTGAACAAAGCCATTACATCGCGTACATCCACTTTCTTTTCGGGCTTCACCGAGAAAGGCAGCTCCTCGGCATTGAGATCGAGTTTAATAGACGGAGCGAGCTCGTTGAAGATGTACCACTCGCGTTCTTTATGGTTTTTGCCCTCGGCGTAGGAGGCGTTGAAGGCCTTCCACCAGAGGAAGTCGCCCTTGCCATCCCAAAGACCGTATTTCTTGGCTACTTTTTCAATATTGTCGGAACAGAGGAAGTTATTTTTGTCCTTGCGGTTGAGTTTGCCAATGCGGGGCACGTTGCAGCTCACGGCCACTTCGTCATCGGGCACGCGCTGTGCCACCCACATGCCGCCGATCACGTCGGGGCCTTCGCCGAGGATTTCCATCTGCCAGACTTCGTTTTTGTCGGCGATGGTGATGCACTCGCCGCCATCAGCGTAGCCGTACTGTTTCACCAGGTCGCCGATGAGCAGGATGGCCTCGCGGGCGGTTGTACAACGTTGAAGAGCAATACGTTGCAGCTCTTCAATCATGAACATGGCATTCTCATTCACTAAGGTGTCAGGACCAGAGAAGGTGCTCTCACCCATCGCCAACTGCTTCTCATTCATGCACGGGTAAGCGGTGTTCATGTAGGCGTATGTGTGCGGAGCTTCGGGAATCTCACCTGCAAGCACCAAGTTTTCCATACTTTTGGGCGTTTCGGTGTGCATCGTGCCCTTATAGACTTTGTGCATCGTGCCAGGCTTGTGGTCGGCGGCGGGCTCGATGGTCACCCAAGTGCGGTATTTGCTGTCGCAGGTGTGTGACGTGATGACGGAACCATCGGCGGAAGCCTTTTTGCCCACCATGATGGAGGTGCAATTCGCACCCACCAACTCTTCGTTCTGGGCGAACCCCCAGAAACAGAATGAAAGAATCCCAATGATAAGTAACAGTTTTCTCATATAATAATCAATTAAATACAAAAACCAACAGCCCAAAACACAAGTCTTAAAACAGAGGTGCAAAAATACAAAAAAAGAAAAAAAATTCATATTGTCGCTTGGTATCTATAATTTTCCTATTTTTGCACGAAAATAAAATATAGTCGTTATGTCCTTTATCACAGAAAGAATTGCTTTGGAAGGGTTGACTTTTGACTATGTGCTCCTGATACCGGCATATTCGGAGGTGCTTCCTAAAGAGATTGATTTGAGAACGCGTTTCACACGCAATATTCACCTGAATCTTCCGTTCGTATCGGCGGCCATGGATACGGTCACCGAATCAAAAATGGCAATATCCATTGCCCGTGAAGGCGGTATCGGTGTGATTCACAAGAACATGTCGATTGCGGAACAGGCC
The DNA here is from genome assembly GCA_017962285.1 of Muribaculaceae bacterium. Taxonomy (GTDB): domain Bacteria; phylum Bacteroidota; class Bacteroidia; order Bacteroidales; family Muribaculaceae; genus Sodaliphilus. Next base: position 1,947 of record JAGCVR010000126.1, read on the forward strand.
AAGCAGGTGGCGTCTGTCAAGCGCGCCGAAAACGGCATGATCAATGCACCTGTTACCATCACGCCCGAAAAGACCGTGGGTGACGCCTTGCGCATCATGGCCGACTACCACATCGGCGGCATCCCGGTTGTGGACGAGAAGAACATCCTCGTGGGTATCGTCACCAACCGTGACCTCCGCTTCGAGAAGAACTTCAACCGCAACATCTGTGATGTCATGACGAAAGAGGGTCTGATCACCACGACCCGTGACACGGATCTTTACCGTGCCGCCGACATCCTGCAGCAGCACAAAATCGAGAAGCTGCCGGTGGTGGCGGAAGACGGAACGCTCATTGGCTTAATTACTTACAAGGATATCACGAAGGCGAAGGACAAACCGTTCGCCTGCAAGGACGCGCAGGGCCGTCTGCGGGTGGCCGCCGGTATCGGCATCACCGCTGACGCCGTGCAACGCGCCGAAGCCCTTGTGGAGGCTGGCGTGGACGCTTTGGTGCTCGACAGCGCGCACGGACACTCCAAAAACGTCATTAACACCTTGAAAGAGATAAAGAAACGCTTCGACAGCGTGGATGTGGTGGTCGGCAACATCGCCACCGGCGAGGCGGCCAAGCTGCTCGCCGACGCAGGCGCCGACGCCGTGAAAGTGGGCATCGGACCCGGCTCCATCTGCACCACCCGCGTGGTGGCCGGTGTGGGCGTGCCTCAGCTCAGCGCCGTCTATGGCGTCTATAAAGCCCTGAAAGGCTACGACATCCCGCTCATCGCAGACGGCGGTATCCGCTATTCCGGCGATATCGTCAAGGCACTCGCCGCCGGCGGTGACTCCGTGATGCTCGGCGGACTGCTCGCCGGCGTGGAGGAATCCCCTGGCACCACCATCCTTTTCAATGGACGTAAGTTCAAGACTTACAGGGGAATGGGCTCCCTCGAAGCCATGCAGCAAGGCTCCAAGGACCGTTACATGCAGAGCGATGTCGATGATG
>JAGCVR010000127.1 GCA_017962285.1 Muribaculaceae bacterium
ATTTCCCACAATACTTCGGCGACCAGCCCGGGACCAACGGACCAGTGTATGTGGGCGCGCTTATCTGCGCGCTGTTCCTCTTGGGCTGCGTGGTGGTGAAGGGTCCCGTGAAGTGGGCGCTTCTGCTGATAACCATTCTCACGGTGTGGCTATCATGGGGTCATAACATGATGTGGCTCACCGACCTGTTCATTGACCATTTCCCAATGTACAACCGGTTCCGGACCGTTTCGAGCATGCTTGTGGTTGCAGAACTGATAATGCCGATCCTTGCTGTGCTTGCCTTGCAGAAAGTGCTCACCGAGAAGGATTTCATGAAGCAACATTCACGCGCATTTTACGGAGCATTCGCCGTAAGCGCGGGGTTGTGCCTGCTGTTGTGGCTTGTACCAAGCCTGATGGGAAGCTATTCTAAAGGCGAAACCGAGCAGTTTGTCCTCACTGGTCAGTTGCAGCAACTGCCCACACTGGGTGCGGCGGTTGAAACCATCCGCCACTCGATGGTGAGCAGCGATGCCATGCGAAGCCTTTTCGTACTGCTCGTTGGATTCGGTGTGCTCTGGGCTTATCTCAGTGGTAAAATCAAGGCTCGAGCCGAAGTGGTATCACTGGTGATAACCCTTGTGGTGCTCGTTGACATGTATGCCGTGAACAAACGCTACATCAACGCCGATTCGTTTATCAGCCGGAACGACGTGACCGCCGCTACCGACTACACTCCACGTCCTGCCGACACGCAGATTCTGCAGGACACAGCCATGAACTATCGTGTTCTCGACCGACAGCATTTCATGGAAGCAATGCCGTCCTATTTCCATAAAGCCGTGGGAGGCTACCACGCTGCGAAACTCACACGATACAACGACCTGATCGAACGCCAGATTGCAAACGGCAACATCCAAGTGCTCAACATGCTCAATACCAAGTATGTAATCATCGATGACAACACCGTGCAGCAGAACCCCATGGCACTCGGCAACGCGTGGTTTGTGGATTCGCTCACTTACGTCAACTCTGCCAACGATGAGATGGCGTTCCTCAACAGTTTCAATCCCGCCAAGAGCGCCGTAGCCGACAAGAAGTTTGCCCAAGCGTTGAACGAAGCTACGCCCGCCGCCCAAGGCGACACTATTTTTGAAACATCCTACGCACCGAACAGACTCACTTATCACAGCCACAGCGCAAATGGAGGCGTGGCTGTGTTCAGCGAAGTTTATTTCCCATGGGGATGGACTGCCACAGTGGATGGGAAAGAGGTGCCGATAGGGCGCGTAAATTACGTCCTCCGCGCACTGCAGTTGCCTGCCGGTGACCATAGTGTGGAATTCAAGTTCGAGCCGAAAGCCGTCTCAACGAGCGACACTATTGCCACATGGGCAATCGTGGCAATCTATGTTCTGCTGCTCCTGGCACTTAACGTGGCCGTATTCAAAGGTCTTAAAACAAGTCAAAAAGAAGCCGAGAAAAAGAAAGCACAATAATTTATGGGACGTGTGAAGCGATACAGGACTGCTCTGAGCCGACATCACCGAAGTGCGGGTCATGGCATCCATTCGCCATTTGCCTACAGGTTTGTGCTCGACGTCCTGCGGGAGCGTAATCCCTACTATTGCTACGGGTTGCTTCATGAACTGCGTCATGCTGTAATAGCCAAGACCAAGCGCCATTTCCGCCATCCACGTATTATCTCTTTCAAGAACGCAAAACTGATTTTCAGGGTCACCAACTTCTTCAACCCGCCATGCGTGCTTCAAATTGGGACCAGTTATGGTGTTTCGGCAGTGGCGGTGAAAAGTGTGTCGAAAGAATCATGGCTTCACCTCTATGAGCCACACATCGACCGCTATCCCGTGGTTGCCGATGTGCTTTCACCACTTATGAACCGGCTCGTGGTTTACGACAGTTTCCACGATGCTTTTGAGGCTTGCAGACGCAGCTGGCAGCAACCATTCGTTCTGATCAACGACTTGCCACGCACAGGCGACTACGAAGAAATCCTGAACAGCATAGTTCCGATGCTGCAATCGGGTGTCGTGGTGATTATGCGGAACCTCAGCCGAAACCCCGAGATGAAGCGCCTTTGGCTTGCCCTGCGGGAAAACATGACTTCCGGCCATTCCTACACCAACGAGAAGCTGGCGGTGATAGTGGCAAATCCCAAACTGCCACGCCAGCATTTTTTCCTGTGGTTTTGAGTTTCACATTTTTTATCATTTTTTGTGATAAAATGTGGTAACAATCAAGATTTTTCTTATATTTGTGAAAAATAAAAGAAGATGCCCGCTTGTGGCATAGTACTGAATTGACACACGATCGTGGCAACACGGCTGAAACTCAACAACTTAACTTGTTTGTGATTTGAAAAACTTTCTTATCACCATTAATATTATTGAAAACTAATTATAAACTTAAATGCTTATGAAACGCTTTTTTACTTATTTGTTTGCCATGGCGCTCGCGCTTGTGGCATATTCAAATGAGTATGCTGAACCGTTTACCTTCTCCGAATTGCTCAACAATGGCGACAAGAGCCCCACAATTAACGGAGTCTATTGCACATTGACGTTCGACAAAGGAACAGGTACTACGGAACCTCAGTATTACTCGAATGGAGATGCACTGCGTGTGTATCGAAACAACGTGATTACCGTTCGTGCGCTCAACGACGCTCCCATCGAACGAATCGAGTTTGTGTGCACCATGAAGTCGCAATCGTTCGCCCCCAGTTGGAACGAAGAAAATCAGGCTGTTGGAACGACCCCTGACACCGGCACAATCGTGTCGGACGGTGACAAGACGTTCACGTGGACTCCTAATGGTGCTGTCCCGACGGAGGTGGTGTTCACCAACTCTCCGACGCTGGCCGCCACCCGCATCGTGTCGATGACGGTGACGGTGGGTGATGGTGAAACTTACAATATTATGGAACCCACACTCATGGAGCCTTGGACCGGCACGCCACAGACCCATTTCACTATTGATGCCGGAAATGGCGGTGACCCCTACGTTTATGTTTATTACACCACCGATGGAAGCGACCCGCGCGGCAGCAACGGTTATCCTTCGCAAAATGCCATTCAGTATGTCGACTACTTTACCCTTTCGCAAAGCGCTACAGTAAGAGCCCGCGCTTATCAGGTAACCACCGGCGAATGGAGCGCACTGGTTGAGCACCACTATGAAATCACTAACATTGTGAATTCTGTGGCTGAATACAATGCCCTTCCAGTGGGGGCGGAAGTTGTGTTCGACTTCACAGCGGTAGCCGTTTACCAAGGTGGCCGTTTCCTCTATATCCGCGACAACAACTGCGACATAATGCTCGTGTATGGTGACGTGAACATAACAGTAGAAAACGGACAAAAGATTGCGTCGGGATTCAGTGGAATAAAGAGCAACTACGGTGGCTTGATTGAGTTGACATCGCCATCCGGATTCAGCACGGGAGTGGGATACGGTGACCCGTATTACGTCTATAACATTACCCGCGTGAGTTCACTTTCCACCGCTGTGGGTGTTCAGAGTCAGTTCTTCCGGCTGCAAGGTTATGTCACGAACGCAAGAAGCAACGGATTCACCCTTGTTGATGAAGTTGACAACTCAGAAATCTACGTTTACAACCGATTTGGCATCGACTTCCCGCAAAGAGATGGAGAACTTGTTCAAGTGCAGGGCTTCGCTGCTGTGAACAACAATGCTCTGCAATTCTTCGCTTCCACCATTATCCGCGACGAAAACCAAATCATTTTCAGCCCGGAACCTGGAACTTACACCGAAGGACAATCGATTTGCGCTAACTATAATCTGGTTGCAGGAGAGCCCTATGGAATCACCTCTTTGACGCTCAAATTCGACGACGGCACCACACAGACAATAAACCCGACTGAAGGACCACAATCAGTATATACGGATAAGAGTTGCTGGGCATATGCCACATTGGATTATTACAGTTCCAGTTTCGACCGCGACATGTCCTACACCGACTCGGCACGCTACGAATTCTACCTGCCGGTTGAATTCACTCTCACTCCGCCGCCCACAGATATGTATTATGAGCCCATCACTGTTCAAATCAAGGCAACTCGCGGGAGCAGTGATTTCAGCGGTGTGATTTACTATTCGCTCAATGACGACACCACCACAGTGAATGCCTACATCTATGACCCGCTGCAGGGCATACCTCTCTATGGCTCCACAATGATGTATGTGTGGACATTCGATGAACGTGGCGAAAGGTATATCCAATACTACTATTACGATGTTACCTACAACTACATTCCAACCATTGTTGACATAGGCTTCGAACCTCCAGCAGGTGAATACTACGGACGCCAGCATGTGATGCCGCAAATCAATTACCAGTATGCCGACAACGTTACGTGGACATGGAAGTTGTATTACGCCGACGGCACGGTAAGAGAGAATCAGGTAGTCAACGAAGAGTCGATTGATGTGCTTGCCGATGCGAGACTGATATTCACAACAAGCTATTACGACATGGAACATGACGAAATGGTGGTTCGCAACGACACCGCCGACTATGTGATTAAGAACCCGATAACATTCACGTTCGACCCGCCGGCAGGTACCTACACCGGCGAACAGAATGTGCTTGTGACCTATGATATTGCTGATGAGGCATATGTAGATGGCCGATCAACGATCAGTGTTCGGGATTTCTACTGGACTTTGTACTGCGACGACGGTTCAATCTACAGTGGCAATTTCGGCAACGATGAGACAGTACCCGTTTTCTCAAGCGGTTCGCTGCAGGTGGGTGTTTACTACTACGACGAAGTGGGCGACATAACCTATGAAGACTCCGCACGCTACACCATCCTTGTTCCGGAACTCACGGTGCTTCCCGAACCTGGGACTTACTATGGCACACTCAAACCCATTGTGAAGGTTAAAAACCTTGACAATTACGAAATCCGCTACCAGATCCGCTACGATGATGGAACTATAGTGGGACCGAACTACGACCCATGGCCCGCAGGCGGTGCTGCTATCACCAAAGACGGCATGTTCTATGTAAATGTTATCTGGTACAATGCGGCAGGACAGCAACAATTCTTAAGTGCGAGTCGTCTCCACTACGAGATTCTGCCTGGCGTTGCCAATGATGTGAACCAAGACGGTGTGTCTGACGTGACCGACGTGGTGATTCTTGCAAGTCTCGCAATGGGCGACAATGTGGGATTCTACAACGTTGATGCCGTGGATCTTGACCACAGCGGAGTGATCGATGTAACCGACGTGGTAATTCTTGCAGAAGCAGTAATGGGACAATAAACCCAATTACTCCGATATAAGACAAGGGCGTTCCGCAAAAACGGAACGCCCTTGTTTCTGTTATCCCAATTCGGGCAATAGGTCATTAGGAGTTATTTCATTACTTCCTTGATGGCTCTGCCAATGTTTTCGGCAATGTCAGGAGCAATGAGGCCGTGCTGACCATGTTCCTTGGCGGCGATGTCGCCTGCAAGTCCGTGAAGATACACGGCAAGCATCACGGCGCGGTGTGTGGAATAGCCCTGAGCCATCATGGCTGCTATAACCCCGGTGAGCACATCACCCGAGCCGGCGGTTGCCATTCCTGCATTCCCGCTGCTGTTGATATACACCTTGCCGTCGGGACGCACTGTCATGGTGTGATGCCCCTTGAGCACGATGGTAATCTCATAGAGACGCGAAACGTCGATGGCTTTCTTGAGCCGCTCCTCTTCGCTGTTGTGCTGCTTGAAGAGGCGGTCGAATTCAGCGGCATGTGGCGTAAGAACCGAGCCCTTCGGAATGTTTTTAATAAGTATGGGCTGACTTGCTATGCAGTTCAGCGCATCGGCTTCGAGTATGCACGGCTTATGGTAGTTCTTGAAAAACGAGCCTATTGCCGAAATGGTTTCGTCGGTGGTTCTGATGCCGGGGCCGAGAGCCACCACGTTGTAGTCGTGATTGATTTCGATTTTAGAAACCACATATTGGTTACGGTCGGCATTGAGGACAACCTCGGGCACGGCAGCCTGCAACGGGGCAAAATTGATTTGCGGTGTGTGCACCGTTACCAGTCCTGCTCCTGCCCTTGAAGCTCCGCGGGCAGCAAGAATTGCGGCTCCAGCCATACCATAACTGCCGGCAACGATAAGCGCCGTACCATAGTCATATTTCCCGGTGAACTGGTTCCGCGACTTTAGCGATGCCTTGGCATCGTCTTTTTCGATGAGATAGAAATCGGTGGGGGTGGCATCGATCGACGGAATGTCCATGTCGATGTTCAGCACCTTACACTCCCCGATAAATTCGGCATTCTCGGCAAAGAAGAACGACAACCGCTTGAACTGGAGAGCCAACGTGAGGTTGGCGCGGATAATGTTGCGGCGGTCAGCGCCTATGTTCCACTCACCGAAGAGCCCTGACGGAACGTCGATTGAAACGACAAATGCCTTGCTGTCGTTGATATACTGCACCAGCGAGGTGTAACCGCCCTTAAGCGGAGCCCGGAGTCCGGACCCGAAAAGACCGTCGATAACCACATCGTTCTCGTCTAATTCCGGAGGAGTGAACAGGCTCACCACCTCGGTGAAATAGACTCCGGGCATTGCCGCCAACCGGTCGCGGTTGGTCTGGCAACAAGCCGAAAGCGACGACGACTTGGTGTTGAACAGGAACACCTCGGGGTGATAACCCTGCTCCTGCAGGATTCTTGCCACCGCAAGGGCATCGCCGCCATTATTGCCGGGACCTGCAAAAATCACGATGCGTTTCGTCGGCCGCCACCGCGTCATGATTTCGTAGCTGATTGCCGAAGCGGCGCGTTCCATCAAGTCGAGTACGGAAATATTCTGGGCTTTGAGCGTATTTTCGTCAATCTGACGAATGCGTTCGGATGTGAAAATTTTCATATTGAAATGTGCGTTTTTGATTAGGAATTACAAAATTAGAAAAAAAGCTTGACGTAAAAAGATATATTCTGAAAAAAAACTTGAATATTTTTTTCATCACACGCGAAATTTAATTTGTGTGAGTGCTGGAACTTTGTTATCTTTGTGAAAATTTTTTACACAATGGAAGAGGTTACCTATGGAGGGCTGACATTTGAGCCCTATATAACTCGAGAAAAAATTATGGAGCAAGTGAAACGGCTTGCCCGTGAGATTGAGCGCGATTGTGAGCGGGAAGGTGAACAATCGCCTTTGTTTTTATGCGTTCTCACCGGTGCTTTCATGTTCGGCACCGATCTGTTCCGTGAGTGCAACATTCACGATGCAGAGATTGCATTCATCCGCTTTAAATCCTACGAAGGAACAAGTTCTTCGGGGGTCATCAACGAGGTGATGGGCCTCAGCGAAGACGTTGAGGGAAGGTATGTGATAATCGTCGAAGACATTGTGGATACAGGTGTCACCGCCGACCAGCTTCGCGCAATGCTTGCCAAGAAGAATCCCAAGAAGGTGAAGATGGTGTCGCTCCTGTTCAAGCCCGAATCCATCACGGTGGGCGAGCGTCCGGAATACGTGGGATTTGAGATTCCGTCGAAATTCATTCTCGGCTACGGATTAGACCTCGATGGCAAGGCACGCAACCTGAACGACATTTATGTGTTGAAGAAGGATTAATCATCTGAAACCCAACTTATTAACAAAAACTCAGACTATGATAAACGTTGTGATTTTCGGTGCTCCAGGTTCCGGAAAAGGGACACAAAGCAATTTCATGAAGGAGCACTACAAACTCGTGCACATCTCAACCGGCGACGTGCTCCGTGACCATATCGCACGCAAGACCGAACTTGGTGAAGTGGCTAAAAGCTTTATCGACAAGGGCCAGCTTATACCCGATGAACTGATGATAAGCATCCTCGGTGATGTTATCGACAGCCACAAAGACAAAGCACAGAACGGCTTCATCTTCGACGGTTTCCCACGCACAATAGCTCAGGCACAGGCTCTCGAAGGGCTGCTTGCCGACCGCGACATGAAACTGAACTGCGTGGTGGGGCTTGACGTGCCCGACGAAGTTCTCATCGAACGCCTCGTGAACCGCGGGAAAGAAAGCGGGCGTAGCGACGACAATTTGGAAACGATTAAAGACCGCATCGCCGTGTACTATAAAGTGACTTCGCCACTGAAAGACTACTATTGCGAGCGCAATCTGTTCCACTCGGTGAAAGGGTGGGGCGACATCGACAAGATTACCGCCAGCGTGTGGGCTGTGATCGACAACTCATTATGATTATTAACAGGAAGTAATCGGGCTGCGCCCGAGGAAGTGAAAGAATGAAGTAAAAATGGAAGTAATGCGCTGCACGTAGGAAAAAACACCATTTTTACTTCATTTTTCACTCCCACGAGCGAAGCGAGTTTACTCCATCTTTAACTTCATCTTTTAACTCCCAATTATTTCAAACCTATGAACGTAACAGACAGATTTTTAAGATATGTAAAACACGACACCCAGAGTGACGAACGTACCAACCTCACCCCGTCCACTCCGGGTCAAATGATATTTGCGAAAGAAGTGTTGCTGCCTGAACTTGAAGCAATGCACCTCAGCGACATCTCGCTCGACGACAACGGCTATCTGTTTGCCACATTGCCCAAGAACTGCGACGGCGACGCTCCCACAGTGGGCTTCATCGCCCACATAGACACCGCTCCCGACATGAGCGGCCACGGTGTTAATCCGCGCATCGTGAAATACGACGGCAACCCCATTGTTCTCAACCAGGAGCAGAACATTGTGCTCAGCGCGGAGCAATTCCCTGAACTCAACAACTATGTGGGGCAGGAAATCATCGTTACCGACGGAACCACACTTCTCGGTGCCGACGACAAAGCCGGAATTGCCGAGATTCTGACCGCGATAGAATATCTGCAGGCCCACCCCGAAATCAAACACGGCGACATACGCATCGGCTTCAACCCCGACGAAGAAATCGGCAAGGGCGCACATCTGTTCGACGTGGAGAAATTCGGCGCCGACTGGGCCTACACTATGGATGGTGGCGCTGAGGGTGAACTGGAATATGAGAATTTCAACGCAGCAGTCTGCAAGGTGGAGTTCAAGGGACTCAACGTTCATCCGGGTGCCGCAAAACACAAGATGAGAAACTCCATCAGAGTGGCAAATCAGTTTGCTCTGATGCTTCCCCGCTGGGAGACGCCTGAGCACACCGAAGGCTACGAGGGTTTCTATCACCTTATCTCGTGGGAAGGAACAGTGGAGCGCACAGTGCTCACCTATATCATCCGCGACCACGACAGGGCACGTTTCGAGAGCCGCAAGCGCGAGATGGCACATCTGTGCCGCAAGACCAACTACGAATTCCCCGGCTGCGCTTCAATTGAAATAAAGGACCAATACTACAACATGCGCGAGAAGATAGAGCCCGTGATGCACATCGTGGAACTCGCAAAACGCGCCATGGAGAATGCCGGTGTAAAACCTGTGGTGCAACCCATCCGCGGAGGCACCGACGGCGCGCAGCTGTCGTTCAAAGGACTGCCATGCCCCAACATTTTTGCAGGCGGCATGAATATGCACGGCAGATACGAGTATGTCCCCATCGCCTCGATGGAGAAAGCCACAGCCACGATTGTGGAAATCTGCCGCCTCGCCGCAGAAAGCTGATACTCGTCTCGAGACAGAAACACACATATAACGGAACACCGCAGCGGCAGAACAGTGTTGTTGCGGTGTTTCTGCGATCATCCTTGCCGAGCAGAGGCTGGTTACGGCTGCGGAGCGCTGGCGCGGAATTTGTGCATTTGATGAATTAGGAGGACGATTGCCATCAGGAACGCCACCAGGTCGCACACAGGGAAGGCAAGCCACACACCACGCAGTTCCAGAAACATAGGCAAGATAAACAGGCACGGTATCAGGAACAGAACCTGCCGGGAAAGACTCATGAAAATAGACTTCTTCACTTCGCCTATCGACTGGAAGAAATTCGTTGACACAATCTGGAATCCCACACTCCAGAACATAAGCATTGTGAGCGAAAGTGCCATTTTCGACGTGGCAATGAGGTGGGCATCGGAAGTGAACATGCGCGCTATCAGATGCGGCACGAATTGACTCAGCAGCGTGCCAATGACACTCGCCACGGTGCACACGGCAACAGTGAGCCAGAA